>NZ_CFIDRX010000012.1:0-46539 GCF_984433645.1 Marisediminitalea sp. | reverse complement strand
TGAGTGCCCACACAGATTGTCTTGTTATAAATTGTTAAAGAACAGTGCAAACTCATTTGCTTGCTGCTTCAGAGTTCTTTTAGAACCTGCCGAAGCGGGATGCGTATAATACGCTGTTAGTTTAGAGTGTCAAGCTTTTTTCATAACTCTTTTTGAGTTTTTCCAAATCGCTTTAGGTTCCGGCTTTTGCCTTGGAGCCCCTCAGAACTGGCGCGCATTCTACATCCCTGAGAGTTTGCGTCAACACTTATTTGTAATTTTAAGGCGTTTTTATTGAAATTCTTTTTAAACGCTTATTTTCACAACAATTCTCGATTATTTAAGCATCAAAGCAAGGAATTTGTGAATCAATATTGTTCATTTTGTTATAAATGAGTAAAATTTCCGATGCAAACCTATTCTCTATAACAATATTATTAAGGTAGCATTATGAAAGTCAGCTTAATGCAATGTGTTTTGATCAGTCTCGTTCTGGCACTTGTTGGTTTCCTTTTCACTCATCAGTTTCCTTTAGATGCGTACACACCGGCAGTGGTAGCGGGTTCTTTATTAGTTAGCGGTATCGTTACACCATGGATAGCTTCGCTGTTAGCTACGAGTAAACCAGTATCATCTTCCTCTGACACAGTAATGGATGACAATGTCTCAACGCTTTACGTGGGTAACCTACCGTATAAAGCAAACGAAGATGCAGTAAAGGCCTATTTTGAAAATCATATTCGGGTTCAATCTGTCCGTTTAATGAAGGATAAGAAAACCGGAAAACGAAAAGGCTATGGATTTATTGAGGTGGTCGATGGCGATGTAGACGCTATCATCGGTCAGTTTAATGATTCTGTTTTCCAGGACAGAACATTGAAGGTCAGGCCGGCGAAAGACAAAGTTCCCGGTTAATCCTTTCCAAACTTTTCTTCCATAAATACTAAGCCCCCAATTGGGGGCTTATTTTTTAGTTAGTTTGGGTGTTGTCAGTTGGCTTACTATTAAACTGATGGAAGCGATTTATCGCTGACACCACATCCGGAACATGGACATCTGTCATTTGATTGATCACCCCGTTGATCATTTTTGAGTAATCGGTACCTACTTCGAGTGTCTTGTCTAACAGGTCCTGCATAGACTTCAATTGTTCTACGTAAGCTTTTAATGGCTCTAACTGTTTACGCAGAGCTTCTTTGTTATCTACTTCACTCTCGTTTTGTTGGTAGGCCGAAATTTTCTCACTGACTTGCTTGCGGTCCAACTGTAAAGAAAATCCTGCCAACTCTTTTTCGTCAAACCCTAGCTCAAGGGCTTTATTGAAAGCAGATTCCAAATCGCCATCGAAGAACGAACGACTTACATCGGTAATTTGTTTTAACAAATCACTGATCGCTGTCAACTCACCTTCGTCTAAGTCGCCTTTAACCGCAAAGCTCACCCCGCTGTATTCGGTATACTGCAAAGACTGGTTATAACTGAACGACGCTGAATCTGAAGTTGACGACGTGCCGCTTCCTGTATTTATTGGCGCATTATAAGTGTAGGAAGCATTGTAGCTAACTTGTCTGGCCTGACCGAAATACAAAGAGACTTCATCGCCGTCTTTGGTTCTTATAACCAGGCCCGCCTGCTCAGCATTCATGTTCTGCGCGAATAGCTGTTGGGCCATAATACCTGAAGCCGCTTCACTTTTGCCCAGGACTTCATCTTCCAGTTCATTTATGCCATTTCCGATAGCCTCACGGCTTTTTTCTATGCCTTGCGAAATCTCGCTGTTCATGAGCCCGGCAAGATCTTTTTGCGCCATCGCGATACCTTTAGCGACACCGCTGCGAGCTTGTCCAATCAGGTCGGTTAACGTTTCGTCATCGGCACCACTTTTCGCGGCTCCACGCACTACACCGCCAACGAATTTCAGTACGTTGTTGGCTACGGTTTCAAAATCAAATAGTGATTTAGATGCCTCTGGCGCCGCATTAGTATACTGACTATTGTCAAAACGACGCTCGTTCACCACCACATTCTGTTCCATGGCGGTCACCACCACTTTATTCGACACGGCAGTTTGTGAAACGCTTAGCTGAACAGACTGTGTGGATTGCTGAAACTCACGCGCCTGGCGCAAGCCTTCTTGCTGAAGCTGTTTGTTTAAGCTTGTTCTGGGACTCTCAACTTTCCCAGGATCACTCTTTCCAGCTGGAATTGAATCAACTGTCATAATAAAAACCCTCTCTCACCTCATAGATCTTATCGGCGAGTTTGTGAGTTTATTTAGCGTCCTTTCACTATTTTCGCTTATTTTTTAAACTACCGTAAAATAGCAGAAGCGTGAAAGTGGAAGTTTTGACAAAACTCACTACAATGCCGCCTTTAATTGTAGGGGGAATTTAAGACTATGCAGGCAAATATGCAGAAAGACTATCAGGCACAGCTCGACAATAAAGCAAATACGTTGTCCGCTATGCTAGCTCCTTACTACCGCGACGATCTTGATGTATTCGCTTCGCCACCCCAGCATTATCGTATGCGTGCAGAATTCCGCGTATGGCATGAAGGCGATGACCTCTACCACATCATGTTTGATCAGACGACTAAGCAAAAGTACCGGGTAGATGCATTCCCACCAGCATCAGAAACAATCAACGCACTAATGACGCGCGTACTGGAACTCATTACTCCGTCTGAAGTGTTGCGTAAAAAGTTGTTTCAGATTGATTACCTGAGCGGCCTATCAGGCCAGTGTGTGATCAGTTTACTTTACCATCGCCAGCTCGATGACACTTGGGAGCAAGCCGCCAACGACATGCGCGAGACACTGAATCAGACATTTAATGTCAGTGTGATAGGCCGTGCCCGAAAGCAAAAAAGAATAATCGGTAATGACTTTATTATTGAGTCACTGCCAGTAAACGGTAAAACCTATCAATTCAAACATATCGAAAACAGCTTTACGCAACCCAACGCTGAAGTTAACTGTAAGATGCTGGAATGGGCCATTTCACAGTCGAAGCCGTTATCTGGCGATCTACTGGAGCTTTACTGTGGTGCGGGTAACTTCTCCATTCCATTGGCAAGTGAATTTGACTCTGTTGTAGGCACAGAAATCGCCAAGCCGTCGGTTGAAGCGGCGCAATACAATATTGCGGTTAACAATATCGATAACGTGCAAATTGCACGCTTGTCCAGCGAAGAATTCGTTCAAGCGATGGAAGGCAAACGCGAGTTTGAGCGTCTGAAAGGCATAGACTTAACCAGCAAGAATTTTACTACCGTATTGGTCGACCCACCCCGGGCCGGATTAGACCCTGATACGTTGGCCATGATCAGCCAGTTCGAGCACATTATCTATATCTCATGTAACCCAAACACGCTGGTCGATAATTTGTCGGCATTATCGAAAACCCATGAAGTTACGCGGGCCGCTTTATTTGATCAGTTCCCGTTTACCGATCACATGGAATCCGGCGTCTTTTTGCGACGCAAGAAGTGATTCACACGGCCCGGTTAGTCGGGCCACTTTTGCCAAAAAGCCAAACTGCCTAACTGAATAAAGCGCAATTGCTTCTTCACTCTTTCACTGATAGCGGCTTTCAATATCGCGTCAGCTTCCAATGCATCTGCACCGGCGCTGAAGACTAATCGCACCATGGCCTCAGCCTGGAGCACGGCAATATCGTGTGGGATTTTGAGTTGCTCGATAATGTAATCACTCAACTCATCGGTGAAATGCTGGATCTCTCTCGAAACCGCCAGACGATAGGCCGCTGACGTACCTGTGTGTTCGCGCAGGAGCAATCGAAACACATTGCTGCTGGCTGTAATGAACTCCATAAACGTATCAACCGACGTATCAATAACGCCGCCACCCGACGCAATACGTCGGCGAGCCTGACGCATTAACTGACGCAATGCTAACCCGGCCTCATCAACTAACGTCAGACCCAATTCGTCCATATCCTTAAAATGGCGATAAAACGACGTAGGGGCAATACCCGCTTCCCGAGCGACTTCGCGCAAACTTATAGCCGATAATGTGCGGTTTTCGTTAAGCAGTTGAAATGCCGCATCAATTATACTTTGGCGCGTTTTTAATTTCTGTTCCTGGCGACTCAACAGCAGTCCTCTCTTTATTCTTAGGGTTAATATTACCCCTATTTTCCTTGCGAAACACGCGATTTGAGGCTAAATTAGCGTACAGTTGTAAGCTGAGTTGTATCATATGAAAAAGCCACGTTTAATCATCACCAATATTCTGGTGTTTGTTATCACCGGACTCATCGCATTTGTTGGTGTGCCTTATTGGGCAATGACACAGGGATTTGACACCACCGAAATCGTAACCACCCTAGTGTTGTTTTACGCAACGGGCATGTCTATAACAGCGGGATACCACCGTTTGTGGTCACACAAGACCTATGATGCTCACCCTGTCGTAAAAGTTGTGCTGGCAATTGGTGGCGCAATGGCGCTGCAAAACAGTATTCTCCACTGGTCATCTGATCACCGGGTTCATCACCGTCACGTCGACGAAGACGACAAAGATCCCTATTCTGCAGGTAAAGGGTTATGGTTTTCACACATTGGCTGGATGCTGCGTGAATACCAGTCACACCGCTACGACGACTACAGCAACTGTAAAGATTTGCAGAAAGACAAAGTGGTTATGTGGCAACACAACCACTACCTGCCAATTGTGCTGATTGCTAACTTTGGCCTGACTGGCTTTTTGGGTTGGTTAAATGGCGACATTTTCAGCATGATTTTACTCGCTGGCGTGTTTCGCCTAGTCGCGGTTCACCACGTTACATTCTTTATTAACTCTCTGGCTCACTTTTGGGGCAGCCAGCCGTACACCGACACGAACAGTGCGCGTGACAATGGCATTCTGGCCTTCTTCACGTTCGGTGAGGGGTATCACAACTTTCACCATATTTTTGAATATGACTATCGCAACGGTATTCGCTGGTATCAGTTTGACCCAACAAAATGGCTAATCAAAGGTCTGTCATTTGTAGGTCTGACAAAGAACCTGCGCACCTGCCCGGAAGAACGTATTGAAAAAGCTCGCGCGGCGATGCAATTAAAACGTGCAAGTCAGAAAGTCTCCAAGCTACCAAACGCGGAAGAGGTCATGCAAACCTTGCAGAAAGAGTACGACGTTCTACTCCAAAAAATGACCGATTACTACACCACGAAAAAGCGCATAATGAACCTGCGTAAGAAACATCTGATGCGAAGTATGGAACGTCTTGAGCTCGACTTTAAATACAAAGAACTTAAGCAGTCTTTGGTTTTACAGAAGGAGAAATGGCTGAAAGTGTCTCAACTCGAAGTTCAGTTCGCTTAAGCACGCCACGTTCTAGAAAGCGGCAATCCCCTATAGGGCATTGCCGTTTTTTATTGCCTGAAACTTGAATTCCTGCCAATACCGATAATACTTTAGTCTAAGAAGGCGCCGGATTCTTGTCGTAAAAGAGAGTTTGGCATTTACCTCACTCACACAGGGAAATGTGCAAACGAACAGCGTACCGCGCCCACCAGTTCATCCATCAACTGGATCAGTGTTTTGCTAACTTTTTGGCAGGTATGCTTACATGAATGAACTATTTGAATTCTCAGCGTCGCCAGGTACATCAGTCGAGGGGACAACAGAAACCTGGAAAGTGCTCAGTGTCGAGGACGACCAGTCTTACCAGGACGTTATTGCACTGGCTTTAGCCAACTTCACGTTCATGGGCAAGAAAATAGAGCTCATAAAAGCCAACTCCGCAGCACAAGCCGCAACCGTTCTCTCCAGGCATCGTGATATCAGCCTTATTCTACTCGACATTATCATGGAAACCGATGATGCAGGCTTTTACCTGATTGACACTGTCAGGAATATCCTGGGTGACTCACTGGTAAGGATCGTGTTACTTACAGGCCAGCCTGGCATTAATCCCCGACAGAAGGCGGTACAAGACTACGATATTGCCGAATACTGGAACAAAGCCGATCTAGATGCCGAGAAGCTAACCAGCATCGTAATGAGTAACCTGCGTACCTGGCAAATGTCACATGAACTCTATGCGGCGCGTCGCGGCCTTCAAATGATCGTAGATGCATCGAGAGCGCTTACAGCGAAACAAGATGTCGATGCGTTCGCCCAAACGGTGCTGGAAGAAATTGCACAAGTTATCAGCGTTCCGAATTCTGGCGGTATTATTTGCGCTCTAACAAGTGATGGAGAACAACCCTATACGGACATCCCTATCGTTGCCGCCAGTCAACATTTTCGTCCCTTGATTAATACTGAATTAGCCCACGTTTTTTCACTGTACCCCACTATCGTACGAGACACTATTAAAGAAGCGATTGCGACATGTATCGACACAAAACAACACGTCTTCGATAAGAATTTCTCAGTCTTGTTTTTTGATACCAGTCAGTTTGATGACCGAAAATACCTGATGCTGATTGACTCGCCCAATAGCCTGGATGACAGCCATGTTTCTCTTTTACAGGTGTTTGCTGAAAATATTAGCAGTGGCTTCGTCAATCAGGCACTAATGGACAGGTTAAGTCAGCTTGCTTACCTGGATATGGACTTTAACTTACAAAATCGCAACTGGCTGATACGTGAACTGAATCAACTCAACGTTGCACAGCGCAACGCTTGTTCGCTCTTATTGTTCAGATTACAAAATCTGGACGCCACGGAAATGATGGTCGGCCATCATTACGCTAATGACATCAGAAAAGCGCTGGTAGTTTCGCTAAAAGCTCAATTTCCCACTGGTACGCTAATAGCCAGTTGGGATGAAGATACGGTGGCTGTGGTTTTTTCCAGAACAAAGCTGCCTAAGATCTACGAAATAGAGCAGTTTAGAGCACTTCCGTTGCACGTAGACACGGTAGAAATTCAACAACAGGTCCAGGTAGGGATTCTTCACTTTTCCGACATTCCGTCTTTGTCTATTAATCAGGTTGCTATTGTCGCTAACCTGGCACTAAACAAAGCAAAATTCCGAAACTTACACGTGCTTGAATTCGATACGCACATGCTCGATACCTTAGCTCAGAGAATGAATATCTTATCGGAACTAAAAACAGCCATTTCAGAACAGCAGGGGTTTTATCTCGCATTACAACCAAAAGTAGATATGCAAAACGGTCAACCGGTAGGGTTTGAGGCGTTATTAAGATGGCAAAAGCCCGATGGCACCCTCTGCCCGCCCTGTGACTTTATCCCCATAGCTGAAGCGTCGGGTATGAGTCTGGAACTGTCTGAATTGGTGTTACATATGACAGTTCAAATAATCAGACAGTTTCAAAACGCCGGCTACTCTCTGCCTGTCTCATTTAATCTGGCGTACAATGACGTCTCTCATCCGGCCATTTACCAGGCAATAGAAAGCTTTATAAAGACAGGGCAAGTCAAACCATCGATGCTCGAAATCGAAATTACTGAAAGCCAGGCAACCCAGGACTACCAATTACTTAATCCCGTGCTGAGCAAATTGATCAAGCTCGGTGTTAACGTTAGCATTGACGACTTTGGTACGGGCTATTCATCGCTGTCACAGCTTACCAATTTGGTAGCGACTACCATTAAAGTCGACCGTCAGTTTGTGCATGACCTTACCAGTCCTAATCGCGAAAATGCGCTGCATGTCATTCAGATGATAGCGCGCGTTGCACACAGGTTTAACTTTGATGTCATTGCAGAAGGCATCGAAAGTAAAGAACAGGAAAGGTTACTGCTGGAAAATGATTTTAAATTTGCCCAAGGATTTTTATACGCGAAGCCAATGCCGTTAGCTGACGCGCTGGACTGGTTAACCGATCACTATCGCGGACCAAAATGAAGCTGCAACAGGGAGTTTTACGCTATGTGTGGAGTTTTGTATGGATTGTATTTGTACTTTGCGTTGCCGCGATCGTGGGATATTTTGCCTATTCTGACAAATTAGCCTCGCTGCAACATCCTATCCGAGTTACACAACGCTCCCAAATTGATACTGCATCGGTATTAATTAATCGAAAAATAAGTGAAATCGAAACAGTCATGCGACTGTTTAAACATGAACTTGAGCTATTGCAGCCAGAAGAAAATACCATAAGGCGCGCATTCAGAACGCTGTTTTACGTTTATCCCGAATTGCTTCAGGTCAGATGGCTGGATGAAAATGGAAACGAAAAAATCCGTTTGGAAAAAGCGCCTGACAACACACTGTATTCGGTAGAAGAATCAGCACTTCAAAACAAAGCGGCGAGATACTATTTCAGCGCTGGTATACAGTTAGCCCCCAATGAGATTTTTATTACGCCAATTGATCTGAATATCGAAAACGGGGAAGTACAACGCCCTTTTCAACCAACAATCAGAGCGGTAACCAAAGCCGAACAAGCTGAACTAGGCACGGGTCTGCTGGTTATAAACTTTGATTTAAGGCCTCTGCTTAGCAGCTTGAAGTCTCTCAATACGCCGGAGAGTGCCCTACTTGTCGGTGCTGGCACGTCAAAATGGATTTTGCACCCGATGGAGAGCAAAGAATGGAGCGTCGACCTGATAAAAGCACCAGCCAACATCGTGGTCGAAATCCCCTCTTTGTGGCACCAACTTTCCACCCAAGACAGTATAACGACGCAAACACTAAACAACACAGTGATAACCGCCCAGCGCATAAACTCATCGTTCCTTGAAACCGGAGGTTTACCCGACATCTACCTACTCACCAAAAGCCGTGATGATGTATTGCCAGCCCTGCAAACCAATGCGTTTCAAACAGCCATATTGTATGCCCTAGGGTTATGTATGTTTGGGTTACTTGTGCTGTTTTTATATGTTAAGCATATTCAGCGTCTACAACGTCTTAGCAAAGCAATAAAAGTGGAGAGGGATTCACTGAAAACCGCGCTTGACCAGCAAACCGTCCTAATTGAAGAACTGGCAGAATCACAAAAACTGTCTTCGCTAAGTATTATGGTAGCCGGCCTCGCCCATGAGTTGAATACACCGGTTGGTGCTACCAACATGGCGCTTTCAAATTTAAAAAACTTACTGGATGCACTGCGCAGGCAGGCCAATGAAGGTCTCACTAAAGAACAGTTTCATCATTTTATAAGTCAAACTGACAAAACGCTTTCGTTAGCCAACGACAACAATCATCGGGCAATTAGTCTGGTTAAAGGCTTCAAACGTCTTTCTTTTGAACGCGCCAAAGATGACTTTACCCGCTTCAAGGTACGCCAAACTATTATGGATCTCGAACGCAGTATGGCCGGCCTGTTCAAACAACATCACGTAACAGTGAAAAACGCCATTGGTGATGACCTGGAAATTGAAGGATACCCGGGTGCATTTTCACAAATCATCCAAATATTGCTCAGCAATACCCTGGCCCACGCATTTAATGACAGAAACGCGAATCAGGTCATTATTGAAGGCTCCTCATTTCCCGACAAGGTTGAGATTACCGTGACAGACAATGGATGTGGTATACCCGAATCGATTCAGGAACAGATCTTTGACCCATTTATTACCAGTAAGCGACACAAACAACATACCGGCTTGGGACTACATATGGCGAAGGCCTGGATGTATCAAGCCTTTAATGGCGATATAAAAATTAAACGTACCTCGCACAGAGGAACCCAATTCGCACTAACGTTTCCCGTATCCACCATTCCATCGGATCACTGAATCGATTCAGTCCTGTATTCACACACGACGACATCAGACCAATGGCTACAAATAAATCCCTAAACATATCAGTTATTTTTGGCTAATATGGGACATAACCATCCGAAATATTCCACAACTTCAGGCAAGTGCAGCGCAAAATCATGACAACGAAGAAGACCGCAAAACCCAAATTTCAGTTTGACGCTATTGTAATTGGTACTGGCCCTGGGGGCGAAGGGACGGCAATGCAGCTTGCTAAAGCTGGAAAACGCGTTGCCGTTATCGAGAAATACGATGCGGTTGGCGGCGGTTGTACCCATTGGGGAACAATACCGTCAAAAGCACTCCGACATTCAGTTAGCCGTCTTATTGAGTACAACTCAACACCGCTGTTTGCCGATAACCACGTTTCGCGGAACCTGACCTTCTCTGACATTATGCAACACGCCAGTGGCGTGATCAGAAAGCAAACTCGTCTACGCTCGTCGTTTTACGACAGAAACCGCGTAACACTGATCCACGGTGAAGCCAGTTTTATTGATCAGCATACTGTTGAGATCTTACGCGCTGATAATTCAAAAGAAATTATTACCGGCGAGAAAATCGCTATTGCAACAGGCTCACGCCCTTATTGCCCCAAAGATATCGACTTTTCTCACCCACGCATCTACAACTCAGACACCATATTAAATCTGGATCATGAACCGCAAACCATCATTATTTATGGTGCAGGGGTTATCGGTACAGAATACGCATCAATTTTTCGCGGTCTTGGCGTGAAGGTTGACCTGGTTAACATGCGTGATCGGCTGCTGTCATTTCTTGACGCAGAAATTTCTGATGCGCTTAGCTACCATCTGTGGAACAACGGCGTTGTAATTCGCCATACCGAATCGTATAGCTCGGTAGAAGGGCGCGATGACAGCGTGATCCTGAACCTGGAATCAGGCAAACGGATGCGGGCAGACTGTTTGTTGTTCGCAAACGGCAGAACCGGTAATACAGATATGCTTAACCTCAAGAATGTTGGCTTAAAAGCGGATTCGCGAGGCCAGTTGAAAGTGAACAGCAACTACCAGACCGAGGTTGAAAACATTTATGCAGTGGGTGATGTTATAGGGTATCCAAGCCTTGCTTCTGCTGCCTATAACCAAGGGCGATTTGCTGCTGAAGCGATGTTAAGCGGCAATGCGAATGCCCATCTGGTAGATGACATCCCTACTGGTATCTACACGATTCCGGAAATTAGTTCAGTGGGTAAAACCGAACAAGAACTGACACAAATGAAAGTGCCTTATGAAGTTGGCCGAGCTCAGTTTAAACACCTTGCAAGAGCACAAATTGCTTCTACACAGGTTGGTAGCTTAAAAATTCTGTTTCATCGGGAAACCAAAGAAGTACTCGGTATTCACTGCTTTGGTGAGCGTGCCTCTGAGATTGTTCACATTGGGCAGGCAATTATGCAACAAGATGGCGGCGGTAATACCATAGAGTACTTCGTCAATACCACATTTAACTACCCGACTATGGCCGAAGCATATCGGGTTGCGGCGTTGAATGGACTCAATCGGGTATTTTCAGACTAAGTCCGCTACCTCTTTTCACCAGAAACAAAAAACCGGAGCCAAGCTCCGGTTTTTTGTTTACTATGCTTTAAGCGATTAGCGATTAGGCTGTGCCAGGTTATTTTTTACTAGCAATGCATCTCGGTGAGCAACGATATCAATTGTCATTTTTTTAGCGTCAAACGTCATTGTGGCAATGGCGTATTCAGCCGAGTTTGCGTTGGCGGCCTCAACGATAGATTGTTGAGCGGCTTTAAATTGCACGTTGTTACTGATCGTATCAACCATGCAGCTGCTGTTAATTTCAAACGTTTTGGCATCCATGCATGCAAAAGCTTTATCGTTACCCGCGTTTGCCTGCGCCGTGAAAGCACTTGCCGCCAGCACAGAAGCTACTAAAAATTTACGCATGGGACTTCTCCAATAATTAACGATATGTTAATACTACTGCATTGCTGACGATTTTTCAATCGAAGAACATAGTTTTGTTACAGCTTTATGACAAGCAACACGAATAATAAAATATACTCAGGTACATTCCAGCATACGCTGGAAAATATACGTCACTGCAGCTTGTGCCAATCATCACTCCCTCTTCCAGCCAGACCGGTTGTGCAACTTCACCCTCACGCCAGGATCTTAATTATTGGTCAGGCCCCGGGTCTGTTAGCCCACAACAGTCATACTCCGTGGAATGATCCCAGCGGGGACAGACTACGGGGCTGGCTGAATGTAAGTCGCAGCCAATTTTATGACCCCACCTTGTTTGCCATTATGCCAATGGGCTTTTGCTATCCTGGAAAGAAAAACGGAGGGGATGCACCGCCCAGTCCGGCATGTGCTCCAGCGTGGCATAACCAATTATGGCAATTGATTGAGCCAGACCTTACTATTCTGGTCGGCAGTTATGCACAGAAATACTATTTGCCAACTTATTCGACGCTCACTGAAGCGGTCAATGCCCACGTAGGTGACGAGAGTATGTTTGTATTGCCTCACCCATCAGGCAGAAACAACCGGTGGTTAAAGCAGAATGAAGCGGCGCTTAACAATCAGCTCAGCACCATCAGAAATAAATTACACGCTTATTTGAAATAGCGGACACTAACCGTTATTCGCGTCATGCTCCGCCAAAAACGCAATCAGTTCGTTAAACGGCATGGGTTTGCCAAACAAGTAACCTTGCGCCTCGTCACAGCCCAACTTAATCATGTGATTGGCTTGTTCACGCTTTTCTATTCCTTCAGCAATGGTAACGAGTCCGAGCTTATTACCCAGCGTCACAATGGTCTCGGCGATCAGGGCGGATTCACCCACACCAATATCCTTAACGAAAGAACGGTCCACTTTTAAACGATGCAAAGGAAGCTTTTGTAAATAACTCATAGACGAAAAGCCTGTACCAAAGTCATCGATAGCAATGGTGACACCAAACTCTTTTAAGTCAGTGAGTGCATCAATAACAATTTGTGGCTCATCCATTACCACGCTTTCGGTAATTTCCAGCTCCAACAGGCTGGGTGGCAAATTGTACTCAGTCAGTAAACGCTTCACTTTATTGACGAATTCCGGGTCGCGGAATTGCGGAATAGACACGTTCACCGCGACACGCAAATGTGGGTAGCCCAGCTTTTTAAGTTCTTGCAAACGGCGGCAGGACTCTTCCAGTACCCAATGACCAATATCAACAATCAGCCCGGAATACTCAGCTAATGGCACAAACTCCGCCGGTGAAATATAGCCACCGTTGCCATCAGGCCAACGCAACAACCCTTCCATGCCGATCACTTTTTCACTTGCCAACTCAATTTGCGGCTGACTCCACAGTTCTAGTTTGCGATTAGCAAAGTCAGATCGCAGACGTCGAATAAGGTGTAGACGCCAGGTAGTCTGCTCTTCAATCTCAGGCGCAAAATACTCGTAATTGGTGTTGGGTACCTTTTTAGCCCGATTCAGCGCAATGTTAGTACGCTTCAGCAAATCAACGCCCAACACTTTATTCTTGTCATCCAACTCACACAGACCAATCGTTACATTAAGCGGCATGGTATGGTCGTCTGCGGTAAACGGGTGTTGAAAGGCGGCATTGATTTTATCGGGAGTAACCACATTTGCCGGGCCTAGCAGGCCAAATACGTCCGCGGCGATACGCCCCTTCTGTACATCGGCACCGAAGCTCTCATTTAATCGATTCGCTACGGCTTTGAGTAGTTCATTACCGGTTTCCTGGCCAAGCCCGTCGTTGATATCAGAAAACTGATTAACATCAACCAAGGCTGCACACAGCTGAGTGTTTTGGTTTACCTTAGAATGTGTGTCCAGAATTTTGATAAATTCATTGCGGTTGGGCAATCGGGTAAGCCAATCGCGAAACGCCGCATTGCGAAGTTCGTGAAACAGATATACGTTTTCATAGCCTACAGAAATGCTGGTTAAGAAAACTTCCAGCAATTGTCGATCTAAGTCACTAATATCATGTGACAGATTCAAATACACCGCGGCTTCGAAACCTGAACTGTTGAGATACAAAATCGACACACCTTCACCGAAGATATGCTCTTTTTGACGCAAGCAACGCGATACACTGTCAACAATTAATTCATTGTGCAATTCTTCGATGCGTTCGTTGATGTACGGTGCATAGTCACCTGCTGCGCCCAGTACATAAACGCCATCATCGTCTCTGTCTAACACGGACCCGGCTCTGGCACACACAATGCCCTCAGCTTCCAGGCCAATCAGCGAACTGATTTGAGTAACAATCCCTTCGCAAAAGCCCTTGATAGAATGTTCTTCCAGCAGGTTGGCGGATGAGTGAATAATTTTCTGCAAGCCTAACCGGCTTTGATTAATGGTAAGAATTTGTTGATAAGACCGAATTGAAGAGATGACTGTCGTGAGCAATTTTGCCCGCGTCAGTTCAGTTTTCATCTTGTAGTCATTAATGTCGTAGGTTTTGATGATTTGCTCTTCGGGAGCAAAACCTGGCTGTCCGGTACGTAAAATAATACGCGGCTCATGCAGCTTGAGGGTCTCACGCAGATACTCAACGACGGTTAACCCCGCGTCGTCGGTTTCCATAACAACATCGAGCAATAATATTGCGACGTCGCGCCCGTGTTCATCCAGGACTTCCTTTGCCTGCTTACCTGAGTTTGCATGCAAAAAATTGAGAGTACGATCATGTACAACCAAGCCAGACAACGCGAGCTTTGTGACAGTGTGAATTTCTTCATCATCATCAACAATCAGAATATTCCACTGCCGCTTATTTTTATCATCGAGCTCCTGATGACTATCTTCATCTAGGAAAACCAGCTCGTCGTTATCGTATTCCGCTGACATCAGTACTTTGGTATCTCATACATATTAACCCCATCCTACCGCTTAAAAGCCAATTTGCAAAGCAATCTCGCTATACACTAAAGTAATACACAAGTACGTATCTTCGCCACTTTTAGTGTTCAAATAGATGAAAATACCTTCAAATGCGCCACCTCATCTCGCCGGAGGTATAACGACGCAAAAGCCAGGCGTTAAGCCCGACTCAACATCTGGTCGCAAAAAGGCCGGTTCTCAGCAAAGCAGCGTATCCGGTACCGCAATGCAGCAGCGTATTAGCTATTGGTTTGCGCAAATAGGCGTTACTCCCCATGTTGTCGATTTCAGGGGCTTCGAACCTCAGGAATTGGCTAATTTCAGACGATTAAAAGAGCAAAACCGGTTAAACAACTTAAAGAGTATTATGACAATTGCTATGGGCGTGTCTTACTCAGAAAGTTCAACAGAACAAATTGACCCGGACTGGTTTCACGCTTTTACTGCTATGGCGGAAAATATCTATGCAGCTGAAATGCAGGAGTTATGGGGAAAGATCCTTGCCGTTGAAGTGCAACGACCAGGTAGCTTTTCGCTTAGGACGCTGGAAACACTGACTAAACTGACTCAGCGAGATGCCGAACTTTTCAGCCGGGCCTGTCAATTAGCCTGCCGACGGAATCAGGATCCTACACCTGTCATCATAACCGGGTATCACGTTAAAGCCGGACTGCTGAGCTTGCTGTCTCCTGCGTCGAATGGCGCAGTGCAATTGTCTCAACATGGCCTTACCTACACCGACATACTGGCCTTGAGCAACATGAAGTTGTTATATGCAACAGAGGTCGAAACCGGGCTATTACCAAAAGGGATGTCGCAGTTGCTGAAGTATTCGAAAACGCAGCTACAACTGTCGCCTAAACATGCCAGTCTGTGGTTAACGTATTATCGCTTTACGTCGGTAGGTGCGGAACTTGCGAAATTAATACCGCGCAATGAATCAGCGAACTTGCTGGCTGACATGCAGCAACTGTTTCACCGCTACTTCACGGTGACTAGTTAAGACAGGTTAAGGCCTGTTGACAGGAAGAGGAAAAGGCAGTGACGGCTAAATGCCGTCACCGAATTCATGAAGGCCGCACTCACGTTTCAACCCAAAGAAACGGGTATCCTGTTCGCTCATGCCTTCCTGAAGGGATTGCGTTGTGTGCCAGTCGCCAATCGATACATACCCCTGCTCCCAAAGCGGATGGTAAGACAAGCCATTGTCTTTGAGGTAGTAATGTAAGTCTTTGTTAGACCAATCGATTATCGGATACAGTTTGAACTGCTTTCCGACTTTTTGTAACACAGGCAAACGCTGACGCGTGTCAGCCTGACTACGGCGTAGACCAGCAAACCAAGTACCTACGTTGAGCTCCTTCAACGCGCGCTGCATGGGCTCAACCTTATTCATTTTGTTGTACTGCTCAATGCCCTCAATGCCTTTTTCCCACAAGCGGCCGAAACGCGCTTCTTGCCAGGCAGGAGAGATGTCTGAGCTGTACACTTTTAAGTTCAGGTTGAGTTTTTCAACCAGTTCATCAACAAACTGATAAGTTTCCGGAAACAAATAGCCGGTATCGGTTAGCACAACCGGAATATCAGGTCTGGCCTGGGTCAACAAATGCAGCATCACCGCTGATTGTGCGCCAAAGCTCGACGACACAATGTGCTCACCAGGCAGGTTGGCCATGGCCCAACGTACCCGACTGGCCGCGTCCATTTGCTCCAGTTCCTGATTGATTTCAGCCAGCTCAGACTCGGAAATATCGAGGCTGAGCGGCTGACTAATCTGGCTTAGTTCGTGATTAGTCATAAAAATCCTGAGCGGAATTTACCACGGGTTTAATGATGTCTGCGCGTACCACGTAATCACCAAACGCTTCGCCAGTCTGACGATTTGCCGCCCACTGGCCTAACAGGTCATCCAGAATGTCCAGAATTTCCTGCTCGGTGATGTTCTCCTTATACATGCGAGGAATACGCGTACCTTCACGGTTACCACCAAGGTGCAGGTTATAGCGACCAGGCCCTTTACCAACAAGGCCGACTTCCGCCAACATCGCACGACCACAGCCATTCGGACAGCCGGTAACACGGAAGATAACACTGTCATCGCTCAGACCGTGCTTGGCCATTAACGTATCCAGTTGATCTACCGCGCCTGGCAGGAATCGCTCAGCTTCGGCCATCGCCAACGGACAAGTCGGCAAGGCAACACACGCCATTGAATCCATACGCTGAGGGGTAACATCAGGCTGAATCAGTCCATGTTCTCGAGCAATTGCTTCAATAGCGTCTTTCTGATCCGCCGGTACTCCCGCTATGATCAGGTTCTGATTAGCGGTCATTCGCATATCGCCCTGGTGAATCTTCGCGATTTCGAGACAACCGGTTTTCAGGGTCTTACCCGGATAATCCAGGATTCGGCCATTTTCGATAAACAGGGTCAGGTGGAACTTACCGTCGATACCTTCAACCCAACCAATACGGTCACCACGGCTGGTAAATTCGTAAGCGCGGCTTGGCGCAAACTCAACACCGGCACGCTGTTCAACTTCTTTACGGAAGTTATCTACACCAACGCGTTCAAGGGTGTACTTGGTTTTCGCATTTTTACGATTTACACGGTTACCCCAGTCACGCTGCGTAGTTACTACTGCTTCAGCAACAGCCAGCGTGTGCTCCAGAGGAATAAAGCCAAAGTCATCAGCTTTGCGCGGGTAGGTTGATTTATCGCCATGGGTCATGGCCAAACCACCACCTACCAGTACGTTAAAACCTACCAGTTCACCATTTTCAGCAATGGCTACAAAGTTCAGATCGTTTGCGTGTACGTCCACATCGTTTTGCGGCGGGATCACAACCGTCGTCTTAAACTTACGAGGCAAGTAGTTGTCACCCAGAATAGGCTCTTGATCAGTGGTTTCCAAACGCTCGCCATCTAACCAGATTTCGGCATAAGCGCGGGTTTTAGGAAGTAAGTGCTCACTGATCTTACGCGCCCAGTCATAGGCTTGCTGATGTACCTGAGATTCAACAGGGTTAGACGTACACAACACATTTCGGTTTACGTCACCCGCGGTAGCAATCGAATCAATACCGGCTTTGTTCAGTGTCTGGTGCATCAACTTAATGTTTGGCTTCAATACACCGTGAAACTGGAATGTCTGGCGCGTGGTTAAACGAATACTGCCATACATGGTGTGTTCTTCGGCGAACTTGTCGATAACCAGCCATTGCTCAGGTGTAATGATGCCACCTGGTAAACGAGCACGCAGCATGACATTGTGCAGCGGTTCCAGTTTTTGTTTGTTACGTTCTGCGCGAATGTCACGGTCGTCCTGTTGGTACATACCGTGGAAGCGGATCAGCTGAAAGTTATCGGCGGTAAAACCACCGGTTAACGGGTCTTTCAGATCGGCTTCAATGGTTCCGCGCAAATGACGGCTTTGGGCTTTCAAACGCTCGTTGTCAGCCAGCTTGCCTTCTACAATATAAGGAGACTTAGAATCACTCATTAATAGACATCCTTCTGATATCGTTTTGCTTTACGCAGAGCCAGCAAGTACGCTTTGGCTTCCGAATCGTCTTTGTTACCGTGGGTTTTAATAATGTCCAGCAAGGCGTTTTCTACGTCTTTTGCCATGCGGTTTGCATCACCACACACATACACGTGTGCCCCTTCTTCCAGCCATGCAAAAACATCTTTGCCTTCTTCCAGCAAACGATCCTGCACGTAAATTTTCTCAGCCTGGTCGCGAGAGAAAGCCAGGCTAATGCGGCTTAACAAGCCACTTTTCACATAGGCCTGCCATTCCAGCTGATACAGGAAATCCTGGGTAAAGTTAGGATTACCAAAGAACAACCAATTCTTGCCTTCTGCACCCTGGGCATCCCGTTCCTGCATAAATGAACGGAACGGCGCAATACCGGTACCCGGTCCAATCATAATAACTGGCGTATCCAGGTTCGCTGGCAAGCGGAAGTTATCGTTAGGCTCTACGAATACGTCTACTTCACCGCCTTCCTCAAGACGTTCGCACAGGTAACCAGACGCACCACCCTGATGACGCTTACCAAACGCGTCGTAATCAACGTGTGCAATGGTCAGGTGAACTTCGTCTTCTACTTCAGACTGGCTCGAAGCAATAGAATACAAACGCGGTGTAATTGGACGACATGCGTTTACAAAAGTTTGTGCCGCAACCGCTGCAGGATAATCGCGAACAATATCAGCGATTTGTCGGTCTGCCAGGTATTCACGCAACGCCGCTTTGTCTTCCAGTAATTTAGCCAGCGCTTCAGAGCCTGTGGCTTCCTGATACGCCTTCACAAATCCCGGGTAGCTTAGCGTTAATTCCAATTTACTGATTAACGCCTCGGCCAGTGTCAGCGACTGTCCGTCGACTTCCACACTTTCGTCAGCATTGGCTTCAATTAAACCGATCAGCTCTTCTACTAACGCAGTGTCGTTTTTGAACCATACACCCAGTGCATCACCCGCCTGGTACTGAATACCAGAGTCTTCGAGGCTGATTTCGATGTGGCGAATATCTTTCACCGAGTCACGACCAGTAATTTTCTGTGACGTCAGCAAAGTCGCAGTATAAGGTGCTTTTTTGGTGTAAGTTTGTGCCGCAGCGACCGCTTGTACCGCACTACCTTGTTGCATAGCTACTGCCGCACCGGCTTTTGCCGTGAAGTCACTTTTCAGCGACTCAATAAACTTCTCGCACCAGGCTTGCGCTTCGCTTTCATAATCAACGTCGCAGTCCACACGAGGTACGACTGCTGTGCCGCCAAGCTTTGCTAAACGCTCATCGAAATCTTTACCTGTCTGGCAGAAGAACTCGTAGCTGGAATCACCCAACGACAATACCGAGTATTTCAGATTGGCATTCTTAGGCGCTTTTTTGCTTCCGAGGAATTCGTGCAGTTCAATAGCGTCATCTGGCGGCTCACCCTCTCCGTGAGTACTGGCAACAATCGCTACGTGGGTTTCTGCTTTGATTTGACGTGGCTTGTAATCAGCCATGCTTAGCAATTTGCTGGTGTAACCTGCCGCTTCTGCTTTGGCTTGCAAAGATTGTGCAATGCCTTTGGCATTACCCGTTTGCGAACCATACAGAATAGTCAGAACCGGTGCATCACCTGCAGTTTCTGCGCTGGCAACGGTACCTGCCGATTGCGGCAACGCTTGACCAGATGCAGCCAAACCGGCCAGATAGCCACTTACCCAGCTAAGCTGCTGTGCGTTTAACCCGGCAATAGCCTGCGTAATGGCATTCCATTGCGGCTCACTGATAATCGGCCCGGGTGCGCCGTTTGTTTGATTAGAATTTGCTGACATAACTCATTAGCCTTATTTGCATGCTACAAGGCTAATGAGTTTTACTGATAACTGGAAAGAATAAAATTAGCTTTTTTATTACTGAATGGACTAGAAGTGAATTTCCAGTCCGGCAAACACACCGTCATAGCCTAAATCGGCGTATACATCGTCAAGATCTTCGATATCAACAGTGATATCGCGATAGCCAACTTGTAGTGTCATATCGATTGCCAGGTTCTCTACAAATGAATAAGTTAATGCAACCTGGAAGTCGCTCACCTTGTGGTCGTCAAACGACAAGTAGCTACCTTCGGCATACGCAGACAAACCGGTAAATGGCAGACCAACCTGCACACGGCTGTAGGCCATTGGAATAATACCCTTGAATGCCGTTTCACCACTTTCGCCACTGTCGGCATCTTCTACATACAAAGTGCCATCAATGTATTTACCGTTTACACCAATATCGAAGCTCACTAAATCATTGTCGAAAATCTCGTAGTACAAGATAAAGTCAGTGGTATCAATGTTCGTTTCGGTCAGCAACGTCGTATTTTCTTCATACGTATTACCGTCAAAGTCGAACGACGCCTGTAGATCGGTGTTCCCTTTGCTGTCCAGACTGGTGTAGTTGACTTTTACGTTCGGTACCAGCGGCACGAAATGTTCAAAAGCGACATAAAAAGACGTATTAGTCTCATCGTCAAAATTAAATGTAGCACTCCCTGTCGAGCTTTCAGAAAAACCGCCCGTAGTGGAAGTATTCCAACCCTGAGCCCCGGCATAAATACCCAGCAACATATCTGCTTTGGCAACAGGCGCTAAAAACAGGCTTCCCATTACGGCCGCTAATACACGTTTTTTCATCGTTTATCCTTGATTGAGTAATTCAGACAACTCAATTATGGCTGCATTTGCACGAGAAATATAGTTCGCCATAACTAACGAGTGATTAGCTAACATACCAAAGCCGCTGCCATTGAGGATCATGGGGCTCCAAATTGTCTGCTGCGTTGCCTCTAACTCTCTGATTATCTGACGTAAACTAACTAACGCATTCTTCTTGTCAAGCACGTCGGCAAAATCCACTTCTACCGCTTTTAACAGGTGTAAAAGTGCCCATGTTGCACCACGCGCTTCATAAAATACGTCATCCAACTGCCACCAGCTGGTTTTATTTTGTAATGCACTGGGACGCGGTGTAGAGTTTGATGCCGCTGAGTCGCCGGCCAAATCAGTATTCACCCGTTCACTGCCAACACTGGCACTCAGGCGTTGCGACATACTGCCCAAACGCTTTTCAACCTGCTTTAACCATTCTCGTAAATTATCGGCACGGGTATAAAACTGGCTGTCGCCCTGGGCAGGGTCTGCCAATTCATTTCGATAGTCGGCTAAAAACTCAATGGCTTCTTGATATTGCGATTCTGCAGAAGGAAACAGCCAACTGCGGCTGTCGATATTGAACTTAGGCTGGGCTTTGATTAACTGTGGGTTTTCCAGTGATTGTGACTGAGAACGACTGAAATCCTTGCGCATCGACAGCGCCATGTCACGTACCATTTCCAGCGCGCCGAATTCCCAGCTTGGCATATTGTCCAGTAATACTGACGGTGGTGTAACGTCATTAGACAAATAGCCACCCGGTTTATCCATCAGGGTTTCTGCAACGGTAATTAAGGTAGCGGTAACAGTGTAGCCGGGCACATCTTCAGGCACACCACTGGTGGTTGTTGAGCTCAGTTGCGCTTTTGCATTTGCCCTGACATCGAACGTTGAAGGTTCGAAACTCCAATACACACCAATTAACCAGAAAACAACAATGAGGATGCCTGCGGTTAAACCTACGGACTTTGCATTGAGATACTGTTTCATAAAAATCCTTATTTGCTGCCGAAAAGTCAAAGAGGCAGATACTGCCTCTTTTTTCAGAATATGCCGACTATGCTATTGCGTAACGCATTCAATGTAAATCGCTTCGCGTTAATCACAGTTTTACAGCAATTCGCGTATTTTAGACTTAGTGAGCTACCGAATTTTTATTCCGGCCAAGCAACATTACCACACCAATGATAAGTAACACCGGCCAAAACACACTCACGCCAGCAAACAGCAGACCAATTAGCGTAGCGACAACCGCAACACCAACCGCAGCAGCGACACTAATTGCAACAATGAAACCGACTACCACTAATAAAACGCAAACACCTGCCATCACTATCCACTCCAATGAACCACTCAATAAGTCATCTCCCATCATGATGTGTAGGTCAAAGAACTCTTCGCCAATACCGCCCAGAGCCTGACTCAACAACACCGCAATGAGTATTGCGATAATCAGATTTTTCATTACGACCTCCGGGGCAACAATACAACGGCTGCAATGTAAGCCGGCAACGTGATCATAGGTACGAACACTAGTCCCAGCGCGGCGCCTGCACGAACCCATACCGGGTCTACTTTGAAGTAACGTGCAACACCTGCGCACACACCTGATATAACGGCGCGGCTTAAATCCCGGGTAACTCTGTCGTTGTCATAAATCGTTTTCATGGCTTACATCCTCAGTGAATAGGTCAGGGTTGTGGCCCGGCACCTTGCCGGGCCTGATATCTGCTGCTTAAGCGACTTTTTTCGCTTTCAGCTCGGCTAATGCCTTATCGATATCGTCATCTTTCTTCAGCGCGTCAATTTCGGCCTGAAGTGAGCGTTTTGGCTCTGATGCAGTTAGGTCATAGGCATCTACTTTTGCTTCCAGCTCGTCCACGCGTTGCTCATAGTGTTCGAACTTGGCCATGACGCCTTCCATTTTGTCGCTGTGTGAAGCTTGCTTGGCCTGCATACGAACAACAGCTGACTCGCGACGCATTACCAGAGATTTTTGCTTTGCTTTGGCTTCGCTTAACTTCTCATTCAAACGGGCCGTATCGTCTTGTACAGAACCCAGGATTTCGTCTAATCGGGTCAGTTGCTCTTCCAAAGCCGCCTTCTTCGCTTCGATACTTTGTTTCTCGACCAGCGCAGCGCGGGCCAAATCATCTTTACCTTTACTCACTGCAAGCTCGGCGTTTTCCTGCCAGTGTTGCGCTTGCTTCTCAAGCGCCTCGACCTGACGGTTGAGCGTTTTTTGCTCTGCCAGGTGTTTTGCTGCCAGGCTGCGAATTTCTACCAGTGTTTCCTGCATCTCCTGAATGATCAGGCGAATCATCTTTTCAGGGTCTTCAGCCTTGTCCAGTAGTGCGTTGATGTTAGATTGGATGATGTCATTGATTCTTGTGAACATTCCCATGGTGTAGCCTCCAGTTTGATTCAATTCAAAATTACTTGATACTTGCTATAGGGATTACAATTCACGTGCCAACTTTTAACCTATTGTTTTTATTGAAAATTATTAATTCCCGATGTTCTAGCCGTTCCGTTTCATGCTGAATCGTTAAACAGATTAGTCAAATTGACCAAGCTATTAGCGATATTCACCAACGTATAAATTCGGCAGCTATTAATGAGAATTTGTGTGAGCTCACTCAGCGTAAACATGCGTAGCCAAAATTGATTTTGACCCAGCGCGTTCAGCTAATGGGTGCAAAGTGATATGCCTTCACGCAGCCGGGTTCTGGTTGGGATCCAGCAAAAACAGAGGTTAAAGAATGTGGGTGATCGAAGAGTACTGACAGGGAAGTTAACGAAGCAGCTTGCGGTTTCCGCACATAAAAAAACAGGTAACGTTTGACGGTTACCTGTACCTTCGGGAGAGTCCCGGATTGCCTGCATGATTAGCAAAATGCGGCTTAATTTTTTGTTTTACCGTTGTTATCAGCGACAGCGCAAAAGCAAAGACACTGAAACTCACTACCGGCAAAAACAATACATAGCTGATGAGTAAGGGCTGAGCGTACATCATGCTTACCTTGGTACTTATTCGTCAGCCGTGTTGCTTTCTTTCACTTCTTCTACTTTTGCCAGGTCTTGCACAGACACAGAGCCTACCGGAGCGTCAGACAGTGACAAATGGTAAGTCACGTTTGCGATGTTTTGTTGAACGCTGTTTGAAATCTCTGCCTGTGTTGTACTGACTGCACTTGAAATCAGGCTACCCATTAAACGTTGCAGGGCTGATTCATTAGCGTTTGCCTGAGCACTCATAGTTAAGCCTAAAGCGATAACTGAAGTCACAACGATTGATTTAAGTTTCATGATAATTTCCTTTTCAATAATAAATAAAAGATTAAGTTGCTTACGCTATAACTGATTGCGAAAGCTGTGCCAGCTTTGAAAAAACTCATAAACAACTGTTTTTATTGCGTTTTATTGAATTTTAAATTTTCTAGGACGTATTCCTCTAAACTAAACAAATCAACGAGTAGTGAAATTAACCACTCGATTGGTTAATTTAACCACAGCTAAAAATCAACGTGCCAGGCTCGCCACGGCGCTGCTGGGACTATTATGTAAAACCAGGCTAAAAACGTTGGAACAGGTTTGGGAATGCAATGGATAAACAGCGAATGGACTATGTGCAGAAGTGTGAAATCAGATAGGGAGGTTTAAAGCAATGAGAGCTAAATCTACAACGTTGTTAGGGCTACAAACAAAAACAGGTAACGTTTTTACGGTTACCTGTGCCTTCGAATCTGTCTTAATTTGCTGGTGAAGTGCGGTTTTATCTTTTGCTTCACGGTATTTACCAATGAGAGCAAAAACGCAAAGATACTAAATATCAACACCGGCAGAAACAGTACATAACTGATCAGTAATGGCTGTGCGTACATCATGCGCATACCAACCATTACTCTGCAGTGTTCTTGTCTTCCTCGCTCACCTCGTTAGAGGCAATTTCCTGTACCGACACTTTACCTACTGGCATGTCATTCAGTGACAAGTGGTAAGTAGTATTGGCAATGTTTTGCTGAACTTCCAGTGCAATCTCAGCCTGCGTAGCAGTGACTGCGTTTGAAATTAAGCTTCCCATTAAACGCTGTACCGCAGATTCTTCAGCATTTGCCTGAGCACTTACAGCAAGACCTAACGCAACAACAGCTGTCATAACAATTGATTTAACTTTCATGGTGGTTTCCTCTTCGTTTAGTTGAACAATGTCTATGTTGCCAACTTAATAGCGAAACCTGTGCCAGATCGTCTTTAAAATTTAACCGATTGTTTTAACTAGTTAATTTAGATCCCGTACCGAACCACCCAGACTGTACAAAAATCACACGATCCATTTTTTAGCAAATTAGACCAACCTTGTGGTTAAATTAACCAACAGAGGACGATTGATAGTCGTTAGCCCGTTGCGCAGTTTCTTTCATTGCTGCTAAGGCGTTCGTGAGCAGCTGGGGATCAGGCTGTTTGCCAGTGCCATTTTGACTCAGGTAACGGCGCCATACTCGTCCACCGGGCTGGCCCTGGAATAAACCGAGCATATGACGCACTGCGTGCCAAGGCTTGAAGTAAGGAGCGTCCTGGCGATCAATATACGACTGCATCGCCGCAACAATCTCCTCCCGGGTCAATACCGGCGTATCGTCCTGATAATAACGCTTGTCTACTTCAGCTAAAATATAGGGATTTGCGTAAACTTCACGACCAATCATTACGCCATCAACATGTTGCAGATGCTCGTCAGTTTGTGCCAGTGTTGTGATTCCGCCGTTAATGTCGATGGTGAGTTCCGGATGAGACTGTTTGAGCTGATACACGCGCGGGTAGTTTAGCGGCGGAATGTCACGATTCTCTTTAGGACTTAATCCCTGCAGCCAGGCTTTGCGCGCGTGCACAATAAACGTATCGCAACCGGCATTGGCAACCACATCAATAAAGCGGCTGAAGTCCTCGTATTCGTCCATGTCGTCTATACCGATGCGACACTTAACCGTAACCGGAATATCCACTGCCTTTTGCATGGCGCTAACACAGTCGGCAACCACCTCCGGTTGTGCCATTAAACACGCACCAAAACTGCCATTTTTAACACGATCAGACGGACAACCAACGTTGATATTCACTTCGTCATAGCCGTAAGCCTGTGCTTTTTCAGCACAGCGGGCCATGTCGTCAGGGTTACTGCCGCCCAATTGGACGGCAACAGGATGTTCTTCGTTGTTAAAGCCGAGATAATCGCCTTTGCCAAAGATGATGGCACCGGTTGTCACCATTTCAGTGTAGAGCAATGTATGACGAGATATTAATCGCAGAAAATAGCGGCAATGGCGGTCAGTCCAATCCAGCATGGGGGCGACAGAAATACACCGGTTAATGGCTTGCCTGCCGATATTTTCCTTACTTTTCTCAACTTCAGACACTGCGTTTATCTCTCATATCTCAGGTTAACTTACAAGACGCAAACTGACACCAGCGGGCACAGTTAAATGCGGGGCGCGAATACTAGCACATTTACCTGGCGCACGACATGGTCGAAAAGCAGGCAATATGTCGCTACACCCCAGTAACATGAATGTGAGTAGGATCCTGTCTTTGGTTAGCGATCGCGAGCAGTTTTAGTAGTTGTTTTATCTGAAGTTGCATACCAGACATTGAATTCGTCGTGTTCTCTAACCTTGTCCCTAAACGTTCATAAAGCGCCTCACGCCCCTTTAAATCAACAAATCGTCCTGCATTCCGTATCCGATAATAATCATAGGCGAGTGTCATTGCCGGCATTTCCAGTGTTTTTTTATCTGCTATGTCGATGGATACTTCCCCGAATAAAAGCGTAATAACATCAGCGATTGAATGCTCAGAAATGTATTTTGCCAAAGGTTTCGGCCATTCTTTACCAACAAAGCGATGATGAACAACACCTCGTAAATGCGCATCGGTAAACATCAGGTAATCATCCGCTTCAAGTATGTCGGGCCACCAAGCTGAATCTGTGCTTATCCTAAGTTGCTCCCGTTCCTTCCTGTATATTGGAAACAGGCTGTTGAACCCCGGAACTGAAGACTGAATAACAGTATCGACATCAGCAGAGTTGTCGCTGTTCAGGGTAACCAATGAATAACCCGGCACCCACGCTGCTAGAGACGGAACCTGAACATTTACCAGCCCTGTTGCGGATCCGGGCGTATGGGTGTCATATAAATGCATATGTCCGGCCATGTGAAGACGCAAACCCGTTTGCGCCAGCGCAGCTGTCGTCTCCGGCGTTGGCATTCGTTTCAACTGCATACTCGTTTCGCCGAATAAAGTCACCAGTTCATTTTTGGTGTCATCGTAGAAATCAGCCATGGGAAAGTGACTGAAAGAAACCAACCGTTTACCCTTTCGACGAGCTCGTTCAACGACACTTTTTATCCACTTTATAAGTTCAGGTTTGTAAACCATTAAGGCGTTATAGCCTGCATTTCCTGAGCCTTTGAATTTTCGGTCTGAAAGTTTCCCAACAGGTTCATAAACATTGGCATCTATAGCCAATAGCCATATGTCTTTTTGAGGCTCTACCACGTAACTCATATCGGGCATAAAAACACACGCGTCGTCGCTGTCGTTCTCACACCACTGCCACCCTCTTTTATCCAGATCAGTTGTGCCAAAAGGCGTTTCATAATACTGATCTTCGGATGAGGGAGAGAATCCATGTTGAATCAGTGTGCGAGCAATTTCTCTATACCCCCACTCGCGAAACGCATCAGAACATTGCCAGGCAGTATTACTAATACACTTTGGATGGTCATTACTGGCTACAACGACCTCTTTACCGTGCTTGTCGAGAAAATCTACTTTACCACCTGGCCGGGTGAAAGGCCTGACAGGATCGTGATTACCGTTAATAGCAAAAAAGCGCATACCGTATCGAGTGTGATACTCATCAAGTAAATTGGCCAACGCTTCAGTATTTGCGGGCTGACCGTCATCCGAGAAATCACCGGGGAGTGCGACTAACTCAATCCCCTTGTTAGCAAGCTCATCCAGGATCGCTCTAAGGACGAAATAATTTTCGTTAAACAGCCTGGTAGAGTGCAATTGCGCCTGCATACTGCGGATCAACACTGGCGACCCATTTGCAAGACGAGGTAGATCCGACGTATCCAGCTTTTTTGCACTGGCAACGACATCATGTAAATGGATATCAGCCAGAAAAGCGATTGTTGTTTTTGGCTGTTCTTCAATCACCCCACTTAGTTCATGTTGCGGCTCTGCATTATCAATAGCGCAGCCAGTCAAAACAAAATATGAAATTGCCACATACAAAGTTCGAATCAAAATGCGTCCCATTTCTCATGCCCCAGATCACCAATAAAGCACTATCAGATACCCAAAAAGTACCTGCCCAACTAACATTGACTTAGGTATTCCAAAAACGGGGACAGCTGTCGCTGTATGTAATAAAAATTTAATCTCAAATATGACAATTTCATTAAAATTAATGATTTAGCAATATATACCTGTCCCCGAATTGGTATTCCGCTCCTCTTCCTCGCACATGACCTGTGAGGAGGTATTCATGCAAATTCCGACAATTCTGCTTTTTACTTTGAGCTTTGTTCACACTGTTAGTGCTGCAAGTTTGAATGACTATCAGTGGATTGGATCTCATAACAGCTACAAAAAAGCATTACCCGAATCGGTTTATCAGTATTTAGTAGGTTTGGATAAACATGCGGCAACTCAGCTGAACTACGGTCACATTTCTCTCGAGGCTCAGCTTGACTCAGGTCTTCGTCAACTCGAAATTGACGTTGTGAATGACGTACATGGAAACCGGTACAGTCATCCCGAGCTCGCCGTTCGTTTTGGTGAAAACTGGTTAAATGACCAGGAAATCGAACAGCTTTCAAAGCCAGGATTCAAAGTACTTCATATTCCGCACGTCGACATGAAGTCCCACTGTTTCGACTTAACGCGCTGCCTTTCCAAACTTGTTCGATGGTCCGATGACCACCCTAAGCACTTTCCCATTGTTGTCATAATGAATGCGAAAGAAAGCCAACCGTCATTTATTAAGCGCCCGGCGCCCTGCCCATTCACAGCGCAGACTTTTAACGACCTGGACAAGGTTATCCGTGAACAGATGAAAGATAAACTCATTACACCAGACGCAATCAGGGGCAGCAGAGGAACTTTGCGAGAAGCAATAGTCAATGCAGGCTGGCCGGACGTGTCGGTCTTGCGAGGAAAGTTTCTGTTTCTATTCGACGGCAACAAATCGCAGACCAAGCGTTTTATGCAAGGCCATGCCGGACTCGCTGGCCGCGCAATGTTCACGTCGTTGCCTGCAGACGACTCTGGCGCAGCCATCATGATTGTGAACGATCCTGTCATCAACCACGGCGAAATTCTTCAATTGGTGTCTGATGGATTTTTGGTACGTACCCGAGCAGATGCTGATTTTTCAGCCTCCAGACAGGAAAAAAGCAAACAAAGAAAGGCCGCGTTCAGCAGTGGCGCTCAAATAATTTCTACCGATTTTTATCCCGGTTCTCCCCAGGCTTTGCGAGACAAATACGAAGTCAGTTTTGCCAAAGGGGCAGTACTGCGCACAAACCCTTTTTTTACTAAATCCCAAACTCAACATTTAACTCAGGAAAAACGATGAAAGCTCCATTCAAAAAACACGCACTGGCTGCTTCGGTAATCAGTGTACTGGGCAGTGTCTCAGGTATCACTCTCGCACAAGAACAAGCAGGTGAAGAGATTATAGAAAAAATCGAAGTGTCCGGCTTCCGAAGCTCTCTGATTAAAGCGAAAGACTTAAAAAAGGACGCATTAGGCTCTCAGGACACAATACTCGCAGAAGATATTGCCGATTTCCCCAGTTTGAATCTGGCCGAATCCTTACAGCGGGTTCCGGGTGTTACCATCACGCGTGAAGCTGGTGAGGGACGTCAAATATCACTTAGAGGCCTCAACGCAGACTTTACCCAGGTCCAACTCAATGGCATGGAGGCACTGGGTACATCATCTTCTCCAATGGACAGTCGCGGCACTACCAACAACTCGAGGTCATTCGATTTTAATATCTTTGCCTCTGAATTGTTCAATCAAATCGATGTGAAGAAGTCATATTCTGCCGATATGGATGAAGGTGGTATAGGCGGAACAGTTGGGCTACATACCGCCAAGCCATTTGACTATGACGGATTTAAAGGGGCAATCAGTGCTCAGGCCGGTCAGAACTCGAATACTGACGATACCAGTCCACGTATTGCCGCTTTGGTCTCAAACACCTGGGATACGTTTGGCGCCCTTTTTTCCATCGCCTATAGCAACCGGGATACCAGTGAACAAGGTTACAATACTTATCGTTGGCGACCTCGAGATGCACAAGGCTCAGATATTTCGGCCTTGTCAGAAGACGATCAAGCCGCCGTAAACAGCGGTAAACTGCGCTTCTCTCGGGGTAGCCGTTATTCGCTTTTCAACAGCGACCAAACCCGCATTGGTGCGACCGTTGCGTTACAGTATCGACCGTCTACCGAGCTGTCTTTTGGTTTGGATGCCCTGTATGGCAAACTTGAAAACGATCGGGCTGAATTCCATCTACAGAGCCGTGGCTCAAGCTCCACAGCTTTAGGGTGCACAGGGCCCGACTATGATGAGGGGGCTCGCTACTATTGCTCTGCGCTTACCAACATTGAATACAATCAGAATAATGAAGTGATTTTTTCTGAATGGAGTAATACCGCATTGCATTCAGAAAGCCGTGATCAATCCGCTGAAACTGAAATTACCCAATTGGTATTTAATTCTGACTGGACTATTAGTGCAGATCTCGCAGTGTCAGCACTTGTCGGTCATATGAAAAGTGAGTATGAAGATAATAGCGCCAAGGTATATCTTGAATCATTTGCCAATATGACGATAGATTATCGCCCCGACCGCTTCTACGGTAAAAACACCTACATTGACGGCTATGACCCAACAGATATCAATGCATTCCGGTACCATGAAATCGATTTGTTGGAAAACTATGTAGAAAACAGTTTTGATGTAGCCAAAATTGACGCCGACCTATTTCTGAATGAGGACAGCAGTATTAAGTTCGGATTGTCGTACAAGCAATTCAAACATACCGACAATTATCTGCAAACCGATAACCTGATGCGTAGCGCTTGGCAGTCAGGCGACGTTGACGATGTCATTGATGCTGCAAACGTTTACGTTAACAACAGTCATGAACGCCAGTCCTGGCTGAGCACTGATGTCAATGCAGTGTTGTCTGATTTCAATATTGATCGCAATGGCACGATGAGCCGCACGCCTAACAATGTAGAAGAAGAAACCAAAGCTGCCTATGCACTCTATGATCTCGACATGATGTTAGGTGAAACGACTCTCCGAGCGAATATTGGCATTCGTTACTATGAAACAGACATATCTTCTACCGGACTGGTGAATGACACCAACTACGTCACGATAAACAGTAACTATGATGGCTTTCTGCCATCAATGAATGTTGCCTGGTATGCGAACGATAACCTGGTACTTCGCGCCAGCGCAGGAAAAAACCTGACCCGTCCGACGCTGAACAATCTGGCAGTAGGCGGTAGCATTAATACCGATCCTCTGGCTGGTTCAAGTGGCTTATCAATTAGCTCGGGCAACCCGTCACTGCAACCATTCGAAACACTGAACGTTGAAGCAGGCATCGAATACTACTTCGATGATGTCGGGTATGCTTCACTGTCTTATTTCCAAAAGAATATAGATAACTTTATCGCCACCGTTACTATACCAACGCCTTATGGTGAAACCGGCTATCCGTCTGCTTTGATTGAAGGTGCGGTAGACGAAAACGGCGACCCACAATCAGTCAGCACGCTGTATAACGTCTCTCAGCCACAAAACCTGGAAGACAGTGACTTTAATGGCTGGGAAGCAGCTTTCCAAAGAGATTTTGATTTTCTTCCCGCTCCCTTTGATAAGCTTGGAACGATAGCCAATTACACCTACGCCGATGGTGAGTCAGTCCACAATATTCTGGTAGACGGGCAGGCAGTTCAGGTTTCGCGACCATTTTATGGGTTATCTAAAAACACGTACAACTTAACTGTTTACTATGAGACTGACAGTTGGGGCGCGCGCGTATCTGCAGCGCATCGGGATGAGTACCTGACTCAGGTTGAAACATCAAGTAGTGACCAGGATGAAGCAGGTTTTCACGGCACAACGTATTGGGATTTTTCAGCGTTTTATAACATCAATGAGAAGCTCAAGGTTAGCCTTGAAGGCATAAACCTCAGCGATGAACGCGAAGAACAATATTCAGACTCAGATAACCGCTTATACAATACAACGCTTAGCGGTCGTACTTTTTATCTGGGTGTGACTTACTCACTGTAACCAGATTACGCACGCGTTAAAGGGTCTTATTTAAGGCCCTTATCTCAATAACAACGAGTTCCCACCGGCAATAAACAAATTCAGTTAGTATCGATAAGTTATCCCAACATAGTAATCTCTTCCACTTACAGCGGTATTGTAGGGGCGATGGGCTGAATCTGAATATTGAATTTCTCGCTGATTTGTCAGGTTTGTTGCCTCAAACCGCACTTCCCATTTATCGCCTATATGCCAGGCCACTACCGCATCCACATACATACTGTCTTCAAAACCTGTTTCATCTTCGTCCTGAAGTGTTCGGCTGTCCACGCGCGCAATATAGTCATCCCGATAGGTCACTGACAGCCTTACACTCAGGTCGTAACTTTCCCAATATGTAGTCAGATTCGCGAGCCAGGGAGATAAAAAGGGCAACCCTTTAACCGATAATAGTTCACCAGTGTCGGTATTGTAGTATCGTACTTTACCCCGTGTATAACTCACAATTCCAACAACACCAAAGTGATTTTGCGGATTCCCAGGCCAGGTCATGTCAATTTCTGCACTGGTTTCAATACCGTACAACCAGGACTGCTCTGCGTTTTTTGCACTCACCAGAGTGACTTCACCTGCATCTGGAAGAGATATACTTCCATTGTAAGCAGCTAGTTCAGAAACAGGCTTAGTTTCGTTGACATAAACAATGTAGTCGTCAAGAAACTTCGAAAATGCATTAATAGCGAATCGATTATTGTCAGAAGCATATTCTTCCCACGCTATGTCCAGATTGTAAGCACTGTAAGGCCTGAGTTTTTCATTGTAACCATAGAGAATATTCTGTTCTTCGTCGAACCGGACGCTGGTGGTAAGATCGTCCAACTGCGGTCGCCCCAATGTTTTGCTCAAGGCTAACCGCAGCATGCTTTCCGCCGATATTGAATATCGAAGATTAAGAGCCGGAAGCCAATGTGTTCGGCTCAAGTAGCGATGCAATTCAGGCTCGGTATCTGATGCACTTACGGCTATGTTTTCGTGCTCAATTCTCAAGCTGGGATTCACCTTCCAGTTACCTGAACCTAGAGTTAAAGACGAAAACAGGCCCAACCTATGCTCGTTAATTTCATCCCGCTCTGCTCTCTGCTCAGCCCGCATAGCAACATCGGATTCCTTTAAGGCGCCTATATTGTTTGGCAACCCAAATGCATTAAACACGGCACTGGTGTCTAACGTCAGCCAACTCAGTCTCGGGTGCGAGTTTAGTGGACGACTCAATTCAATTGGTACAGTGCTCTTCAAGCTCCCTTTTTCCCAGTCATTCATTAACAGGTCCTGAATATCAAACAGATCTGTCTGGTTGTTGAAAGACACCCAATCAACGCCAACCTTCCATTCTCTACTGACATCTTCTGCGTATGAAACTACGTAACGCGCATTGAAGAACGCTGTGGTCGCAAAATAACTCTCGGCATCCAGTTCTTTCATTCGCCAAAAATCAGCCTGAGTAAGATCCGCCTTGTAATTAATGTTGGCAAAACGTGAGTATTTTCCGCGGTAATCTACTGAAATATCAGTAGCGCCCTGCATGTAAGCCTTGTTACTTTGAGGTATATCGTAACGCGCTTGCTCCCAGCCAATAACGCCTTTACCTTTTAACGTCGGTCCCCACTGGTTAGCCAGATTTATTACCCATTGATTGTAATTGGTCGCCACCTGCTGATAACGGCTTTCCGTGCCCACTTGCCCGTTTAAATAGTCGGCATAAACAAGTTCATTTTTTTCATTAACAACAGCATCAACAACCCGCGTTTCATTTTCGATGACCGGAGTGGAACGATAGCCCCTTGGGTAGAGATGATATTCGAATCGCTCCCCACTCAGCCTGCCATAAAGCCAATCTAGCGAAACATGAGCAAAGTCAGATTTATATTCAATTGAAGCGCCAATGCCTGTGCGATCCATGTCGCTTTGCCAAACCGAATAGCGATTTCCCCGAGGAACGAAAAGCTCGCCATTCTGCCACTGTTCTGCAATGTTGGCGCTCAGTGCTGATATATCAGCGCCATCCGGTCTGATTTGTCGCCAGCGGAAGGTATTCGCCCCCATTTCCTGATAGTCGCGCGTCCCATAGACTACAGAAAATAGCGCGCCCCAGTGTCCACGAGTATTCGACACCATGGCAGATATTCGCTTGGACAAAGAGTTTACAAACTGATTATTCCCTCCCTGGGCAGACACATTCCAATGTAGTCCTGGATGATCAAAAGGATGGGCGGTTGAAAGTGCAACAATACCTGCCATGCCGCCAGTGGGAAGCTCTGCATCGTAGGTTTTTAACACCTGAATTTCACTAAACAGATCGGTAGCAAATAAATTCAGGTCGAATGAGCGATCTCTTTGCTTTTGCAGACGACTGTCCATAGGTGAATCATTGTTAGCGAGCACTGTCATGCCGTTTAGCATCACCAATGTAAAATCCGGACTCAGCCCCCGCAGCATTATTTGCCGCCCTTCACCAGCCTCACGGGTAATTGACATCCCTGGGATGCGTTGCATGGATTCGGCGAGATTACGATCGGGATAGCTTGCTAAATCACTTGAAACGATGACATCAGAAATAACATCATTACGACGCTTTTGTTCACGAGATGCCCCCAAAGATGCCCGAAGCCCTGTTACCGAAACCTCTTCGATTGGTGTTTGCGATACCGTATTTTCTACACGTCCGACAATGACACCATTGCTGGTAATTCGATACTGTAAATCGGTAGACTTCAGTAATATTTCTAGCGCCTGGGAGAGCGTATATTCACCACTAAGAGCTGGTGCGGTGACGGCGTTGTATTCGGCACTCTCTGTCATAACAGACTGCCCAAAACGCACTGACAATTCACGCAAGCTTTCGCCCAGACTTTGGACTCGAGTATAGATGCGCTTAACGGGTTGCTTATCGTTCGAAGATCCATTGGCATGTGGTGCCACTATGAAAAAAGCGGCGGCCAGTACCATGAAGAACAAACGATTTACACCGGCCCGCAATGAACACCTCTCCATTACAAGCCGGTCAGTCTGACACCGTAAGTACGAATATGTCGCTGCGCTCTTCCAGTGTGAAACCATCTGAGGCAGCCAGCAGTTTTAGACTTTTATCAGCATCTACTAAATTAAAACGTCCTGCTATGCGCTTTCCTGTTTGACCTTCGACACGGACAGGCTTTGAGAGATACCTTGAAAGTTGCTCAGCAACAACATCAACAGGTTGATTGTCTACATCCAGCCAACCACTGCGCCACTCCGGCAACAGTTTGTCATCGATACGAAAAGTATGATGCCAATTCCCATCCATAAGGACGACGCCTTCCCCTTTAATGACCGTCAGTGACTTGTCAGCAAAAACGCGTACCACACCTTCATAAACTCTAATCACGGTCTGGTGCGCCAACTTATCTATATCAAACGCCGTCCCCACAACCTGAATTTTAGTTTCATTGACATTCACGACAAAAGGTCGCTCTGTTGAATGTGCTACATCAAAATACGCTTGCCCTTTGTTGAGTCTTACTTCTCGTAATATCTCGGTGTGATTTACTTCAAGTGATGAATTTCCGCTGAGATAGACCACAGATCCGTCTTTTAATACGGTAGAGTTTGGCGATGCATTGGGAGTGAATAGCGTTAACTCCTGACTGTGTTGGGCTTTTTTTACCGGCAACGGCATGTCTTTGGTCGCCTCGTTAACTTCTCCCAGTCCAACTATCAGCATAACGATTGCCGCACTGGCAGCCAAGCCATACCAGACACCAGCAAAACGGCGTTTTCTGCCAGGCGTAGTAACAGCAACAGGCGTGTTCGATCCGTGCTCTGTGCCGCTTTGCTTAGCCAACTCAATGGCCGCCAACGCGACATCAGGCTGCCCGATTGCAGTGGCAATACGGGTAAAAGCCAACTGATGCTCAGGTACAGTTAACCAGAGTGACAATTCCTGTTTGCCATGTTCATCCAATTCTTCAACGCGATCAAACCAGTCTGCAGCCTGTTCTAAATGATCCTTACTTGCCATCAGTGCCTCTGTTGCCCTATACCCATTTTGTAGAGGCGATTTTTCACCATTCGGGGACATAAATTAAAGTTATTCTGTACCATCAGCCCAACCCGCTTCTTCCAATCGCAAAGTGAGTTCAACCATAGCTCTGGTCAGGTGCTTTTTCACAGCTTCCACACTGATATCGAGTGCCGTTGCAATATCGTCGCGACTCATACCGTCGACCCGGCGCATGATAAAAACATCTCTGCGCAAAGCGGACATATTCGCTAAAACTGTTTCGATAAAAGCCAATTTACTCGCATTTTGATACTGGGTATCCGGGCTATCATTGGCGGCCTCCATATCTACGCAGTGCCACTCTACCGCATTCGGTACGGCTTTCCGTTGGAAATCATAAAGTACTGACTTGGCAACAGTAATCATGTATGCCAGAGGGTTTTCAAGCTCTGCAAATTTCACACTTTTACTGGTGCGTAATAAAGTTTCTTGTAACACATCCTCAGCGACAACAGGGTCGCTCGTCAAACCACAAATAAATGCTTTTAAAGCATTTTGAGTGTGGTCTGTCGTTGATTTTACCAAGCCTTGCCAATCAGCCTCATTTGGGGAGTCTTTCAAGGTAGTCTTCACCCGAAAAATACAGAATCGGCAACATTAATACAGATTTGTGACAATGAGATGATCAGGGCTCTATGAAACCTCAACCTGTCTTGCCCGTTGCTCGATGCCACACAAAGTTTGCAATGCCGCCATGTAAATTTTATGTTATTCGATACCACTTTATCTTTTTCTTGTTTTACAGGCTGGTAACATTGCCCAAGTCGTCTCATCACTGCATTATGCCAAGCTAACATCAGTAAACATTCAGGGAGCGTGTTGTGACGTTTCAACATTCTTACAAATTAACTTTTTCCGCAGTAGTATCCGCGTTAGTCCTTAGTGCTTGTGGACCCGCTAACCAGGCAGAGACTGCTGCCAGTAGCGCAGCAGCGCCAGCTACACAAACAGCAAGCAAGGATAAAAGTGGTTTAGCCGAACCACTGGTTGAGCATATCTACACTGCCGACCCTTCAGCGCACGTATTCGAAGGCCGTCTCTACATTTACCCTTCACATGATGTGGAGTCTGGCATTCCGGAAAATGACAACGGTGATCACTTCGACATGCGCGATTACCATGTGCTGTCTATGGACGAAGTGGGTGGCGAAGTCACCGACCACGGTGTCGCGCTTTCAGTAAAAGATATTCCTTGGGCAGGCCGCCAGTTGTGGGCGCCTGACGCAGCCTATAAAGACGGTACTTATTATCTGTACTTCCCGTTAAAGGACAAACAGGATGTATTTCACATCGGCGTAGCAACCAGCGACAAGCCTGGTGGTCCGTTTACCGCACAACCAGAGCCCATTGAAGGCAGCTTCAGTATGGATCCCGCCGTCTATAAAGACGACGACGGCAGTTACTACATGTATTTCGGCGGCATTTGGGGTGGGCAATTGCAGCGCTATGAAGGCGGCACCTACAACCCAGAAGATGTATATCCGGCTGACGATGCGCCTGCAGTAAAACCGCGCATTGCCAAGATGGCGGACGATATGTTGTCATTCGCCGAAGCGCCAAAAGAAGTGGAAATTCTGGATAAAGACGGCACGCCTATTTTACAGGGTGACAACGACCGCCGTTTCTTTGAAGCCGCCTGGGTGCATAAGTATCAGGGTAAGTATTACTTCTCCTACAGCACCGGTGACACCCATAAAATTGTTTATGCCATTGGCGACAACCCGTATGGCCCATTCACCTATCAGGGCGTCATCCTAAAACCCGTACTCGGTTGGACAAACCATCACTCTATCGCCAAATTTAAAGGTAAGTGGTACCTGTTCTATCACGACAGCTCGCTATCTGGCGGTAAAACGCACCTGCGCAGTGTGAAAATGACTGAACTTACTTACAACCCGGATGGCACCATCGTGACCATCGATCCGTACCTGGAGCCGTAATCATGTTGGAAACGACTATGAACTCATCCGATACCACCACCAGCAATGACAACATTGGTTTTGTGGTATTCATTAGTATTGTTGCGACCATCGGCGGTTTTTTGTTTGGCTTCGACAGTGGCGTTATTAATGGCACTGTCGACGGTCTGCAAAAAGCCTTTAATTCGGCGAGTGCCGGTACGGGTTTCAATGTATCCAGTATGCTATTGGGTTGTGCGGTGGGCGCGTTCTTCGCCGGTCGCTTTGCCGACAAATATGGACGTCGCACGCTGTTAATTGTAGCCGCTGTATTATTTATTGTGAGTGCCTGGGGTTCCGGCATTGCAACGTCGTCATTTGAATTTGTTATATACCGCGTGCTTGGTGGCCTCGCCGTGGGTGCTGCGTCGGTGATGGCGCCGGCCTACATTTCCGAAGTCTCGCCAGCCCGTTATCGCGGCATGCTTACCAGCATTCAACAGATCGCAATCATCAGTGGCTTGTTCGCCGCCTTTTTGAGCAACTACTTGCTGGCGGGCGAAGCGGCTGGCTCAACCAACACGCTGTGGATGAATTATGAAGCCTGGCGCTGGATGTTCTGGATCGAGCTCGTCCCGGCATTCTTGTTTTTCTTTATGCTGTGGTTCATCCCTGAAAGCCCGCGCTTTCTGGTATCCAGTGGTGCAACAGATAAAGCTACGCAGGTACTGACTAAACTTCAGGGCAGCGAAGCCGCCACACTAAAACTGGCGGAAATAAAGCAGTCTCTGGCTAGCGACCACCAGCCGCGTTTGTCAGACTTAAAAGAAAAGGCAACGGGTAAAGTCCGTCCGATTGTATGGGTAGGTATTGGCCTCGCCGCGTTCCAACAATTAGTGGGGATTAACGTGGTATTTTACTATGGCGCGGTACTGTGGCAAGCCGTTGGCTTCTCCGAATCAGATGCTCTGCTTATCAATGTTTTAAGTGGTGCCATTAGTATTGCAGCCTGTGTTATCACCTTGCTTGTTATCGATAAAATTGGCCGTAAACCACTGTTAAAGTGGGGTTCGGTTGGTATGGCAATTACCTTGTCGGTAATGGTCATTGCGTTCCTGAATGCCAGTCAGTCACCTGATGGCAAACTGGTACTGGGTGACTGGGGCACCACAGCACTGGTAGCTGCCAATATGTACGTGTTCTTCTTTAACCTGTCCTGGGGACCTGTGATGTGGGTAATGCTGGGTGAGATGTTCCCGAATCAGATCCGGGGTTCAGGCCTGGCCGTCAGTGGACTGGTGCAATGGGGTTCTAACTTCGTGATCACCATTACTTTCCCAATGCTATTAGCGGGTATTGGCCTGGCGGGTGCTTACGGTTTCTATGCGTTGTTCGCACTGCTCTCCGTATTCTTCGTGGTGAAGTTAGTCAACGAAACCAAAGGCAAAGAATTGGAGCATATGGAAGGGTAACGACGCTCCTGTTTCCAAAGCCCGGCCATGACTTGACCCCATGCGCCGGGCTTTTTTATTTTCGCGTTCCGCCCGATTATAACGTTTCTATGTCATTATCGTATTTAAGGCCCAGTGTGTTACGGATACTATCCAGTGTATCCATGACACCCACACTGTCGGTATGAGACATACGTTTATCGCTGCTCTCCTGCTCAGCAATCAGTTGCATGGTTGCTTCTATTTGATATTCAAACCCGTTAGCACGATGGGTAAACGATTGTGCTTCAATACACTCGTCATCCACAAACAGACTGCAACCGAGGCCTTCCCAGAAACGCCCGGGAATATGAATAAACCCTTTGCTGCCGTGAATGGTCATCACGTTACTGCACTGGGCATTAATGGTACTGACAAACTGGCTCACCGCACCAGAAGCATACTGCATGGTCACAAATGTATTGTGATCCACTGGTGCGCCTGCTGGTGTGGTTATAGCACTCACCTGAACAGGGTTTTCCTCCAACAGGTACTGACTGATACTGACACTGTATACCCCGAGATCCAGCAAACTGCCACCTGCTAAAGCGGGGTTGAGTAATCGGTGCGTAGCGTCGCCACTGAATTCAAAGCCAATTTGCGAGGTAATGTATTGCAACTGGCCAATTCGCCCCTGTTGAATCCACGCTTTTACCGTTGCGAAACAAGGCATAAAGCGGCTCCATAACGCTTCCTGGAACACGCATTTATGTTGTTCTGCCAACGCCACGAGTTCACGGGTTTGGGATGCATTAACCGTAAGCGGTTTCTCCAGCAATAAGTGTTTGCCGGCAGCCAGTACTTGTCGCGCGACCGGATAATGATGGCTATGCGGTGTGGCGATATACACAACATCAACCATAGGATCGTCCACCAATGCCTGATAACTGCTGTGCAGCACGCTTGCGCCATTCTTGTCGGCAAAGGCCTGACCACGTTCGGTATTTCTGCTAGCCACCGCGTAAAGCTCACCTTGCGGTAATACCTTTAACGCATCGGCAAATGTTTGGGCAATATTACCCGGGCCTATTACGCCCCAACGGCATGTCATGTTGAATTTCCTGTTCTGTTTACACCCACTAAAACACCAAGCTTACCTTGCCTTTTACCGGGAAAGGAAAAGGTCGGTTTCAGAAATTTCGTATTGCAATTACTTAATCTGCAATTGCCTTTTATATGTACGCCATGCCTGTATATTGGCAACAACTACTTGTATTACAAATGATAAAAGGAACAAGGCATGCCTGATAACACGTTTACCAAATGGCTGTGTGCTTGCGTCGCTATTATTGCAAGTTCTAGTCTAACAGCGTCTCCCCGGGAACGGGTAGACCTGAATAACGACTGGCGTTTTTACCGGTATGCCGACAACCAACAAGCCGACGCGCTAATCTATGATACACGTCCGGCGGTAGAGGGGTTTAACGATAGTCAGGCTGCCGATACGCGTCCCACCGATGCAGTCTCCATTTCCAGTCAGGCAGATATTTTAAAGCCCTGGATACTGCCATCCGGAAACGCATTTATTAATGATCCAGCCAAGCGACACACCCGTCCGGCAGGTAACCCGGGTGAGGATTTCCCGTTCGTTCAGCACGACTTTAACGATGCCGACTGGCAGGCAGTCACCTTACCCCACGACTGGGCAATAGCAGGTCCGTTTTACACCGGCGACAACCCAAAAGTCGGCGGGGGTATGGGGCGTTTACCCAGTCATGGTGTGGCCTGGTATCGCAAACAATTTACCCTTTCAGATACCGACAAAGGTAAGCAAATTTACCTGCATATTGACGGCGCAATGTCTTATTCCATGGTGTGGTTGAATGGAAAATTAGTGGGCGGCTGGCCTTATGGATACAGTTCGTATCGTTTGGATCTTACCCCCTATGTGTCAACCACCCGCCCAAATCAACTGGCTATTCGCTTAGACAATCCGCCTCAGTCTTCGCGTTGGTACCCCGGAGCCGGCATCTACCGCAACGTGTGGTTGGAAAAAACCTCACCGGTACATGTTAGCCAGTGGGGCACACAAGTTATTACGCCCCATGTCACTGCTGAAAGCGCGGATATATCCATTAAGACCGGATTAACAAATAATACTTCATCTGCCCGCACGGTCACTATGCAACACGCCATTTATGAACTGTCCGTCGATGATCAATTAAGCCGCACACCAGTGCAAACGCTGACATCCGAAATAGTCACTGTGCAGCCGGGCCGGGATCAAACATCAACCTCATTCACTAAGCTGGCTAATCCCAAACTGTGGGGACCTGCCCCGCAACAAACACCGCATCGTTATGCCGTTGTCACCACCCTTAAAGAAAACGGCAGCGTGCTCGATCAGTACACCACGGCATTTGGCATTCGGGATTTGCAATTTGATCCGAATAAAGGGGTGTTTATTAATGGTGAGCACATTCCTCTGCAAGGCGTCAATCAACACCACGATTTAGGCGCATTGGGCGCGGCGTTTAACTTACGTGCCGCAGAGCGTCAGTTAGAAATATTGCAGGAAATGGGCGTGAACGCGATTCGCATGGCGCACAATCCCCCCGCCCCAGAACTGCTAACGCTCACCGATAAAATGGGTATCCTGGTATTAAACGAATCCTTCGACAGCTGGTATAAGAAAAAGACGCCGCTTGATTTTCATCTGATTTTTGCCGACTGGCACGAACAGGATCTACGCGCGTTGGTGCGTCGGGATAAAAATCATCCTTCCGTGATCATGTGGTATATCGGCAATGAAGTCGGTGAGCAGTACACTGGCGAAGACGGCGCAAAAGTGGCGCTGGCACTAAAAGCCATTGTAAAAAGCGAAGACCCGACACGCCCTGTCACTGCATCCATGAACTGGGCGAAAGCAGATTTTCCTTTCAGTGCAGCAATGGATTTAATCAGTCTCAACTATCAGGGCGAAGGAATACGACAGGCACCTGAGTTCGAAGGGACTAATCGCATTCGCACGCCCCCCTCTTACCCGGCATTTCACAAGGCCCATCCGGACAAAGTTATCTTGTCGAGTGAAACTGCTTCAGCTTTCAGTTCCCGCGGTATTTATTTATTCCCTGTTACACCGGAATTCAGCGCGCCTGTGCGCGACGGGCGAGGTGGAGACTCCCGTATTCATCAGGTCAGTAGCTATGAATTACATGCCGTCGACTTCGGCTCATCTGCCGACAAGGTATTCCGCTATATCGATACACATCCATACGTTGCGGGGCAGTTTGTGTGGAATGGATTCGATTATATCGGAGAGCCCACGCCTTATTATTCAGCGCGCAGTTCCTATTCGGGCATGATCGATCTTGCTGGTTTCAAGAAAGACCGGTTTTATTTGTATCAAAGTCAGTGGCGGCCAGACCTCCCTATGGCGCATATTCTGCCTCATTGGAACTGGCAGGGCCGTGAGGGCGAAATCACACCTATTCATGTATTTACCTCAGGCGATGAAGTAGAGTTATTTATCAATGGCGAGTCCAAAGGGCGTAAAAAGAAAGCGCCACTGGCATACCGCATTAGGTTCGATGACATTCGCTACACACCTGGCAGTGTGGAAGTGGTTGCCTATAAAGACGGTAAGCCATGGGCCCATGATCGGGTTGAAACCACTGGCCCTGCTGCAGCTCTTTCAGTATCTGCCGACCGCAAGGTAATCCATGCCGACGGTCACGACTTGTCATTCGTTACGGTAGATATTGTTGATGAGGCAGGCCGCTTCGTTCCTACTGCGACCCACAACATTGCCTTTACCCTTAGTGGACCTGGGCGCATTGTGGCCACCGACAACGGCGATTCCACTGACTTTACGCCATTTGTGTCACACCAGCGCAATGCGTTTAGTGGCAAGGTACTGGTTATCATTCAGAGTGAAAACCACGACAGTGGAGACATCATTCTTACCGCGACCAATAAGGAACTGGGCACCACGTCACTGCGGATTCGGTCGAAATAGCCTGCATATGAAACAGAGGCAGCCACAATGATCGGTTTTTATAAGCGGGCTCTCTACGGCCTGCTTATATTACTTGTTACCAGTATTGTTCTGGTTCTGATTGCTCTCGACCAGACGTTTCTGAGCAGTCCGCTCATGCCTCGGCAAGCAAGCACCTATGATTGGTTCAGTGAGACGGATACCGACCAGTATGACGGCGGCAGTTCAACCGCTTTCCTCAGTGACGACAGCTTTTTACTGGATGCTGAATTGCGCTTGACCGAGACGATAGAACGCCCGTATACCGCCGTATCCATGGTTTTTCACGATGCCAACAACCAGCGTATACACCGTGATCTCAGCGCCTATCAACAAATCACCTTTCAAATAAAGTGCTCCACCAACACTGTACTGACGATGCTTGTGTACACGGTAGATCCGGTCATTACCCAGCCTCATAACTATCTGACTTACCGGGCACCCCATAGCTATTTCAACTGCAGTAGCCAATGGCAACCCGTTACTCTGGACCTTACCGATATGACCCTGCCGGCGTGGTGGCTCCATATGTTTAACCTGAATCTCGCCGATAACGGATATTCACTGGAGCAGGTCGCGAAAATTCAACTCGGCACCACGGCACAAAGCCCGCTCAACGAAACGATTCGGGTACAGGTAAATTCCCTGACCCTGCGCGGTGAAGATTGGCAAACGTTGTACCTTACAGCAGGCCTGTTGATACTACTTTGGCTGGGCTATATCGTTTGGTTTGTGCGTGCCCATGGCCACGCGTTGGTGTCGGGGTTACAACACAAAATCCTGAGCGAGCGCCCACTGGTTGCTTATCAGCAACTCTCGTTAGCCCCACATCGCAATACACCCAGCGATGCCATTATCCGGTATCTGGCTGAACATTTTTCAAACCCGGACCTCAATGTGGAAATGGCTGTTAATGCCCTCGGTATCAATCGCACCAAAATGAATGAGTTGTTAAAAACTGAACTTGGTCTGACGTTTACGGGGTACCTGAACAAACTTCGCTTAGCCGAAGCCAGTCGCTTACTCTCGGAATCCGACAGCTGTAATATAGCCGATATTGCCTATACGGTAGGCTATAAAAACATCTCTTACTTCAACAAACTGTTTAAAGAGGAATACGGCTGCACACCGAAATCCTTTAAACAACACTTCGATAAAGCCAGCTCTCCGCAAAACGAACAGAATAGCCACTAACATTAATCGCAAATAAACTAACATTATTTGCAAATCACAATAAATACAGTGAGCTACGTGTATGTTAAGACAACAACATTGAGTACCCTGACATCCTCATACCAACAAGTGAGTTGACATAAAAACACGAAACACAACTCGCCAAAACAATAATCAGAGGCCTGTTCCATGACATATCGCAGCGGTATTGTGCTACTCCTCACCCTGTTCCTCTTTGCCTGTGGCGGTGGTGGCGCGAGTACACAAACGCCTCCTACGCCTAATACGCCGGCTCCGTCCAATCCTGGCAACGGCGGAACGCCAGATACCTTGTATCCGGACTACAACACCACACCACAGCCTGCCGATATGACGGGCATGGAAAAAGATGCGCAGCAAATTGCCGCTGATATCAGACTCGGCTGGAACATTGGTAACACCATGGAGGCCACCGGTGGTGAAACGGCCTGGGGAAACCCGGAAGTCTCTGCTGCGCTCATTAAGCTGGTCAAAGACAGTGGTTTTAATGCCATTCGCATTCCTCTGGCGTGGGATCAATACGCCGATCAGGACAACGCAAAAATAGACGACGCCTGGTTAGACCGCGTGCATGAGGTCGTGCAAATGTGTATCGATGAAAATCTCTATGTACTGGTAAACATTCACTGGGATGGCGGTTGGCTGGAAAATAACGTCACCACTGAACAACAGGACAATGTGAATGCCAAACAACGCGCATTCTGGCAGCAAATTGCGACTAAGCTTCGCGACTTCGACCAAAAGCTCCTGTTTGCCAGCGCGAACGAACCCGCCGTTGAAGATGCTGAACAAATGGAAGTGTTACTGACATACCATCAGACCTTTGTCGACGCGGTGCGCGAAACCGGCGGTAAGAATGCCTACCGTACCTTAGTGGTTCAGGGCCCCACTACCGATATTGAAAAAACGAACGATCTCTGGACCCATATGCCGGTCGATACCATTACCAATCGCCTGATGGCAGAAGTCCACTTTTACACGCCCTATCAGTTTACTCTGATGCGTGAAGACGAAAGCTGGGGGGCACAATTTTACTTCTGGGGCGAGGCTTATCATTCAGATACTCAACCTGAACGCAACGCGACATTTGGTGATGAAACACTGTTGGAAGAGCAGTTTGCGTTAATGAAAGTGCAGTTTGTTGATATGGGCATTCCGGTTATTCTGGGGGAATTTTCGGCCATGCGACGCACCAACCTGACCGGCGACGATCTTCAACGTCATTTAGACAGTCGGGCCTATTACCATCAGTACGTAGTTGAAGCGGCGTTACGTAACGGCCTGCTACCCTTTTATTGGGACAACGGCAGTCTTGACGCCCTGAACTCAGGTATATTCAACCGTCAGCAGAATACCGTTTCCGACCAACAAACCCTGGATGCGCTGTTAGCCGGTGAACAAGCCGCCCCGTAATACCAGTTTGGGAAGGGTAACCCACCTGTGGGTTACCGGACATAGCCTGCCACGTCCTGTTGGCAGGCTATTTTCTTCGCAACGTTAAATTCACTCCACCGGGCTTTCAATGCTCTACGTTTTCAGCGCTTTGCAATCGAAACAACCAGCCCCGGCTGACTGCGGTTGCTACGGCATACTGACCCATTCAGGGGATACGGCAAAAAGCGCCGCGTTACCAGTCTAACAATCGGTTGTAATCCAGATAACCAAACTCCAGAGGGTAGCGCGCTTTATACCAT
>NZ_CFIDRX010000011.1:0-47277 GCF_984433645.1 Marisediminitalea sp. | reverse complement strand
ACGAAGAACACGAAGAACACGAAGAACACGAAGAACACGAAGAACACGAAGAACACGAAGAACATGAAGAACACGGCGGCGTAAGTCTTTCCGGTGAGCAGGTGGCCATGGCTGATATTCATCTGGATACGCTGGAGCCTCTTAGCCTAAGCGAGTCTGTGTATGCGCCGGGCGAAATCAAAGCCAACGGTTATCAAAGCTACATAGTGTCACCGCGCGTAAGCTCGGTGGTGGTGAAGCGTCATGCCGCACTTGGTGAGCAGGTAAAACAAGATCAGCCACTGGTGTCGCTATTCAGCGAAGACATGATCACGGCCCAAAGTGAGCTACAAACCGCCGCCGTTGAATGGCAGCGTATCCGCAAATTGGGGCAAGCCGCTGTTGGCGAAAAGCGTTACGTAACCGCGCGCAATGACTATCAGGCGGCGTCACGGCGTCTTCAGGCGTTTGGATTGTCACTGAAAACCATCGATGAAATCGCTGAAACACCGGATTATCCATTGGGCGAGTATACGCTGGTAGCACAGGCTGCGGGCGTGGTGATGACAGACGATTTCAATCAGGGTCAACAAATCGCACCGGGACAGGCACTCATGCTGGTCTCTGATGAATCGCAACTCTGGGTAGAAGCCAGGCTGCCTGCGCACAACGATTTGCACCTGGCCGCTGGGCATACTGCCAGCGTGGTTGTGGGTGATATTGCCGCAACGGCAACGGTTACGCAGGAATCCCACACTATCGATCCGGTAAGTAGAACGCGAACTGTGCGATTGAATCTGAACAACGAGGCACACAAGTTTCACTCCGGTATGTTTGCCGACGTGTATTTCAGCGGTCCACAGGCGTCACGCGTGCTAGCGGTGCAGGAAAGCGCCCTGATGCGCGACGCCGATGGCGATTGGCAGTTGTTTGTTGTAGACGAAGACGGCGAACTGGTACCCAAAGTTGTGCAGCTGGGTAATCGCTATGGCAAATGGCAACAAATCAGCGGTGTTGAAGCAAACGTGCGGTTTGTGAGCCGCGGCGCGTTTTTTGTGGCATCGGAAATTGCCAAAGGCGGATTCGATCCGCATAACCATTAATTGTCGGTCAGGAGATAACTATGTTTTCAAACCTGATTGAAGCCGCCGTACGGCTGCGATTTATGGTGCTCTGCGTGTTGGTCGGGCTTGGCGTATTTGCCGCATTGATGATCCCGAAACTCAACCTGGACGCATTTCCGGATGTGACTAACATTCAGGTGGCGATCAACACCGAAGCACCAGGCCTGGCCGCTGAAGAAGTGGAGCAACTGATTACCTATCCCATTGAGGCGGTGATGTACGCTCTGCCTGATGTTGAAGAAGTGCGCTCGATTTCTAAAACCGGTTTATCGGGCATTACCGTGGTGTTCAAGGAAGGCACTGACATCTATTTTGCTCGCCAACTGGTATTCGAGCGCCTGCAAGTGGCGTCAGAGATGATCCCCGACGGTATCGGCATGCCCGAAATTGGCCCCAATACCTCCGGCCTTGGCCAGGTGTATCAGTATTTGCTAATCGCCGAACCGGATTCTGGTTACGACGCTATGGCATTGCGCAGCCTGAATGACTACCTGATTAAGTTGTTACTGATGCCGGTAGACGGGATCACCGATGTGCTCTCATTTGGCGGGCAGGTTAAGCAGTATCAGGTCAATCTGTACCCCAATCGACTGCTGTCGTACAACCTGACTCAGCAGGACGTGATGGATGCGCTGGCCCGCAACAATAACAATGCGGGTGGCTGGTATCTCGACCGCGGACCCGAACAGCTGGTGATCCGCGGTGCAGGCTGGCTGGCGTCCGGTGCAGAAGCACTCACGCAGATTAAGCAGATACCGCTGACTACTGAGGGCAGTGGCATCGTAACCATTGGTGATGTCGCCGCCGTTGAGCTGGGCGCAGAGATTCGTCAGGGCGCGGTAACAATGTCAGTGCGGGATGAAAACGGCTCTATCACACCCCGGGGTGAAGTGGTGTCTGGCGTGGTACTTAAACGCATGGGCGCCAACACAAACGCCACTATTGAAGGTATCAACGCGCGAATCGACCTAATCCAGCAGGCCTTGCCTAAAGGTGTTCATTTTGAACCCTACTACGATCAGGCGGCGTTAATAAAACAAGCGGTCAATACTGTGGTGCAGGCGCTGTTGCTGGCCTTTGTGTTTATTGTCATTGTGCTTGCGCTGTTTTTAATGAGTGTCCGTGCTACCTTGCTGGTATTGCTGTCGATTCCGGTGTCGATTGGGTTAGCGCTGTCGGTACTCAGCATGCTGGGCATCTCAGCCAACCTTATGTCGCTAGGTGGCATCGCGGTAGCAATAGGCATGCTAGTGGATGGCTCTGTTGTGGTGGTAGAAAACATCTATCAAAAACTGCAACAGCGTGAACCTGAACACTCGTCGATCTCGGAATTAGTTGTGCAGGCCACTCAGGAAGTGGCCAAGCCGGTGTTTTTTGCGACCCTGATTATTCTGGTGGTGTTCACGCCGTTATTCAGTTTTGAAGGGGTAGAGGCCAAACTTTTCCAGCCCATGGCGGTTGCCATTATGCTGGCGCTAGTGTGTGCGGTAGCCGTGGCGCTAATTTTTGTGCCAGTGCTGTCAGTGTTGGTGCTGGGATTGCGCACGCCGAAAGTACGTGAAAACCGCGCATTACTCTATTTAGAATCTAAATATCAAAATGTGCTTAGTGCATGTTTGAATCGTCCGAAGTACCTGCTGTTTTCGATTGCTGTGCTATTGGCTGGCAGCGCTATTGTCTTTCCGCAGTTGGGTACCGAATTCGCACCAGAACTTGAGGAGGGCACTATTAACTTAAGGGTGACACTGGCTCCATCGTCAAGCTTAACAACCGCTCTTGACGTTGCGCCTAAGCTCGAGGCTATCCTGCTGGAATTCCCTGAAGTCACCTACGCGGTAAGTAAAATAGGCCGGGCCGAAATTGGCGGTGACCCGGAACCGGTGAACAACATTGAAATCTACCTGGGCTTAACGCCGGTAGATCAATGGACCACCGCGTCGAATCGTCTGGCCCTGCAAACTGAGATGGAAAAGGCGCTGGAAGTGCATCCTGGGCTGTTGTTCAACTTCTCCCAACCCATTGCTACCCGGGTAGACGAGCTACTGTCTGGAGTGAAGGCCGAGTTAGCGATAAAACTCTTCGGACCGGATCTGAATGCCCTTGCTGAGTATGGGCAGCAGATCACGTCTGCAGTAGCCACAATCAGCGGTACCCGCGATGTTGCCATGGAGCAAATCAGTGGTGAAGCGCAATTGGTGATAAGGCCCGATCGCAATCAGTTAAGCCGGTATGGGCTGGATGTCGCCGGTGTGATGAATTTGGTGCAGCAAGGTCTCGGCGGACAAGCTGCGGGCCAAATCATTCAGGGCAACGAGCGTTACGACATTCTGGTGCGCATCGATTCCCAGTATCGCAATGACATTGCAGCATTAGCCGAATTACGCCTTCGCTCTGCCCAAGGCGCGTGGGTACGTTTGCAAGATGTTGCCACGATTGCCATTGAGTCCGGTCCGCCGCAAATTCGCCGTGATGATGTACAGCGACGTGTGGTGATCCAGGCGAACGTGGACGGCAGGGATATGGGCAGCGTAGTGAGTGATATTCGCGATGCCATTGATACCTCGGTCAAACTACCCGCCGGATACACCGTGCAAATAGGCGGGCAGTTTGAAAATCAGCAGCGCGCAATGCAGCGGCTGATGCTGGTGGTGCCTGTGTCATTGGCGCTTATTGCTGTGTTGCTGTACCTCGCATTTGGTGAGTTGAAACTGGTGATGCTGATTATGGTGAATGTTCCCCTTGCCGCAGTTGGCGGGATATTCTCGCTGTATGTAAGTGGTCACTATTTGTCAGTGCCCAGCTCGGTAGGATTCATCACTTTGTTTGGGGTGGCGGTACTCAACGGTGTGGTGATGGTTGAGAGTATAAATCAGCGCTTGGCGAATCAAGGGGCTCGAGCCAATACACAAAACGCCATTGATGCCATCAAAGACGGCGCTCGCTCTCGGTTGCGACCCGTGCTTATGACTGCGCTCACATCGGCACTGGGATTACTGCCTATGCTAATGTCGAATGGCTTAGGTGCGGAAATCCAGAAGCCACTCGCGGCGGTGATCGTAGGCGGTTTGGTCACCTGCACGCTGCTAACGCTGGTTGTATTGCCAGTGTTGTATGCGCGATTTGTGAGCCATGCCCGTTCACAGTGAATTCCACTAAACCTCACCTGTGACTCAACAGGATCTGCCCGGCAAGCAAGGCGAATCAGCCTAACTTGCCGGGCATTCTCACTATACTGGCTGGCTAACACTGTTTACTGATTAGGAAGCCGTTATGTCTCGTCTAAATACTGTTGTCCAGCATCCCGCTGCCGCGCCTGAAGAAGGCTACATTAACCCAGCTATTTTGTTAGCGGGAAATCCACTGCTACAAAAATGGGCACCAGATTGCATTGCCGGTGACAAGATCAAAGTTGGCGTAATGGGCGGCGAACCGGGCACCAACCGCTCAATCAAAGACGGTGTGTTTGAGTTCTGCTATCTCATTGAAGGGGTGATTGAGCTAACTGAAGACGGCTGTGAACCCAAGCTGTATCACGCCGGCGATACCTTTTATATGGAGCCAGGCTACAAAGGGCAGTGGCGTACTATTGAGACCTATAAAAAAGTGTACGTGTGTGTTTATGGGTTAGATAACCCACAGTAATCCTGCAGGTTTTCGGGTTCTGTCGCTAATTCGAACGTTCTAAATCAGGCAGGCGCTGCACTTTCTCACCAATCACTGATATGGTGTGCCTTACATATTTTGTAGGATGAACAGAAAGTGAAGCAATTGATTGCAAAAGTTGTCCGTCTTGTCGTAACAGCCTCAGCTGCGTTCTCGATAGCGTTGGCGTTTGTAAGCTGCGCCAATGCTAATTCCAGTGCGGTTGAGGTGCGTATTGGTGAGTCAGTACTGCATGGTGAAGCTTATGGCTCTGTGCGGGCTTTCAAAGGGATACCCTACGCCGCCTCTCCAGAAGGCCAAAACCGATGGAAGGCGCCTCAACCCGTTAACTATGCGGATGACATTGATGCTTCCCGCTATGGCGCGCAGTGTCCGCAGCGCACCGATCAAATCACCAGTGAAGATTGCTTGTTTATCAATGTCTTCACCTCTGCAAAAAACGATTCCAACACAGCTATTGAGCCTAAACCCGTTCTGGTGTGGATCCACGGTGGTGGCTACGTAGGCGGTTCCGGCAATCTTGATATGCGCGCCGTGTCCCACTGGCTTTCCCAAGACGTAGTCGTGGTGTCCTTTAATTACCGCTTGGGCGTACTCGGCATTTTTGCGCACCCAGCACTTGATATGAGTGAGGGAGCGAACTTCAGCGTACTAGACATGGTGGCCGCCCTTAAATGGGTGAAAAGCCATATCAGCGTATTTGGAGGGGATCCAGATAATGTCACCATTGCTGGTGGGTCTGCAGGTGGCATGGCGGTACAAATGCTGATGGTAGCACCGCAAAGCGAGTCGTTATTTCACCGTGCTATCTCACAAAGTGGCTACGGTGCCTGGCCCTTACCCAGAACCAATAATTTAAAGCCGTTACCACAGAGCCTGAATGCACAGGAATATGCGCAAGTGCTGGCATCCAGAGTGATTAGCAAAGCGGCTTCATCAGTGAAAGCGGAAGACTTGAATAATGTATCAGCCAGCCAATGGGTAGAGGCAGTTGAAGGATTTCACTTACCTGTGGCTGACGGGGTAATTCTGCCAGATGAACCGGGTGTCGTGTTTATGCAAGGGCGTCAGCACGATGTGCCTTACATGAGCGGAGGAAACAGCTACGACGGTAGCGTTTACCCCTGGTCTGGCGTACCGGCGGCACGCATGATTGAACTGGCTGGTAATGAAGCCTCGGGTATTAAAGGCATTTATAAGCTTCCCGCACTTCCCGATGGTAATGGGTATCAGTCGCTACCTTACCAACATCTGTTTGGTGATATGCGCTATGTACTAGCGGGCTCGGTAACTACTGAGGCGATGCAAAATAAGCGTAGCCAGGGGTATCGTTATTTCTTTGACGTTACTCGTGGCGGGGAACCCGGTGCGCATCATGGGGCCGAGGTGAGTGCCTTGTTTTACCCTTCCTCACTGCTCGGTGTACAACACATGCAGCGCTACTGGCTGCAATTTATCAAGTACGGCAATCCCAACACGGCAGGCCTGCCTGAGTGGGAGCCGGTAGACACCAGTGGCGCAAACTGGATGGTATTTACGGCCAGTAGCGCTACGCAAGTGCCCCATATTCGTAGCGATAAGCTGAAACTGCTGAATAAAGCTTATAAGGCCAGGCTTAGTCCATTAGTCCGTTAGTTATGTAGTCAATTAGGGTTAATAGGCGCGTATAAACACATTTACGGTGAGTCGGCCAGTTGCAGGATTGGCCGATAAGTCCCGGGTTGGGTCAATCAGCCCGCTGTGCAGCAAGGTCCCAGGGTAGATAACCAGCCGATTGGCCCGGTAATCTATTTTGCCCAAACGCTCAAATTCATCGGTGGAATCCGAAAAGTAACCGGTAGATTTTGTTTTACTTAATGATTCAGAGCCGCGATGTATGGCGTCTGCTGCATCGCGCGATGCTTTAAATGTTGGCCAGCGTGCAGCGGTAATATTTTCGTATCCTGTGGGGCGATGTCGATAGAACCCGGTTCCCTGAAAATCCTGTTCATTGGTATACAGCATTACCGCAAAGTCACGCTGGGAGTGTGAATCAAAATGCGGAAGTTGCTGTAAAGGGTCTAAGAATTCAGCTGGAGTATTGGCAATGCTCAGCCAGGAACCCTGATTGCTAAAGGTTTGCTGTGGGGGCAAGTGATACGCCTGTCGAATGATATCGGCACTGGCAGCAATGATGGCCTCGCGTAACCGGTCTGGACAGCGGGCACGTATACCGGGGTAATAGGTGTGTGTCTCAGTGGTGTAGGTTTGTTCGCAGGCTAGTTGCCTGACAGCATTTATGGATTGTATGGCATCGTCAATCAGGATCACCCGGGTTTTCTCTGCACCAATTTGCAATACATGACGCCGCGCGTTGGGGTTAGGCGCAATGGCGGCTTGAGAATGAGTTTGTGTTGATGAAAAAAGGTGGGTGTCCATAATGTGCTTTCTGTTAACTCGCTGAAAATAAATGATTTAATTTTTAAGAAAAGTGGGTGTCCAGAAAAAGTGCGAAAAGAGCGCTCATAATTGGAATTTGTGGACACCCACCTTTTTAGTGGGTGTCCAACAATCTGCGTTTCGACTTTATCACCACTTCACTGTGACCACGCTGTTGGCGGGCAGCGTGAGCTGCCAGTAGGTTTTGTTTGCGCCAATGGTGATCACCTGTTCCTGGTCGTGCGGGTTACTCAGGACACTCACTGTGCTGCCGTTGGGATTGGTAAACGCCACGGCCTCAATACGGTTTACCGTCTCAGGCGTGATTTCAATGCGTGTTGCCCCTTCGCGAATAAAGCGGGAAAACTGCCCCATTAGCCAGTATTCAGGGGTTTTGTACCAATTGGCGCTGCTGCCTTTTTCCTGAATGATCATGGTGGGTCCCACCACGCCCAGTTTGTTGTAGGGCCCCTGATTGGCTTCATCAACCTGCTCTGGCAGCATGGTGACCCACGACAAATACGCTGTAGACCAGTGACGCAAATGACGAATAATGGCCTGATAGCCGCGATTCGGGTTGTCGTTGCCGGCCCCCCACAAGCTGCCTTCAGAAAAAATGACGTCTTTGTTTGGGTAAGCGGCGTGCACCGCAGCCATGGCTGACGAATCGCCGCCATAATGGTGGAATGCGGTACCGTCCACGTAGTGGGCTTTACCTATTTCGGTAAAGGAGTCGAGCTGCTCGATAGCTTGTTGCCAGTAGTCGAAGTTGTGATCCAGTGTCCAGATTTTTACCGGAAGATCCTTTCCGTACTCGCCGCCGATGTTATGGAAGTTTTCATAAACCGCAATCAGTAAATCGCGCTCTTGTTGCCAGCTTAACACCATGCCAGGGTAAGCGGGTGGCTCAAACTGCCGTTCGTTCTGAAGGGTAATGGCATACACTGGGATGCCTTCATCGGCGTAGGCTTCAATGAAGTTACGTAAATACTGAGCATAAGCAGCGTAGAATTCTGGCAGCAGGGTGCCGCCTTGTACCATTGAGTTGTGCTCGCGCATCCAGGCGGGCGGGCTCCAGGGGCTGGCCACAAACCGCACCGGGTTATTACTCGCTGCACCCACCTCAAGCGCCATTTTCAGGGTGTCAATAATACCCAGCTCGCGATTGCGCTGAATACTGAACGGGCTGTCAGGACTATCCTGAAAGCTATACCAGCCATTAGGGTGGCTTGTGGGTGTCTTCGCTCTGGTACCGTCGGAAAAATCAGATGTGCCAATGCTAATTCGAAACAGGTTCATGCCAATGCCGTTTACCGGATCAATAAGGGCGCTTAGCAGAGCCCGTTGCTGGGCTTTTGATTTGTTCTTGCGAATGGCATACACGGTAGAGTGTTCCAGTGAAGCGCCTATCCCTAAGATAGTCTGAAATCTCTTCTCGGGTTGTAGGGTGAATACCGGTGCGTTGAATGCTGTAACTGCATTTACTTTAATGGGACTCAGTGTGTGACTGATGTCATTTTCAGGCCAAGGCGAGGAATACCAGCGTTGGTCATTGGGGTGAAGCTCGGTGGATGCCCAGGCCTGTGGATTTGGGCCCTTCGAAGAAGTATCGGGGGCTGCACAGGCTGAAAGACCGGGCAGAAAACAGAGTAGTAAGCAGGAAATTCGAAAAATCATAAATGACTCAATAGGTGATTTACAAAGGCAAATAAAAAAGCAGCAGACTTACCAAAAGCGAAATAAATCTGCTGCCCAAGTTACACTAGCGTGCGCGCTTAGTTTTGCTCAAACTGCATCCAGTTGAGGTTCCAGGCGCCGCCCAGTGCGGTGAGTTGCAGCTCTTGTTCACCGGCTGCTAGGGTCACGGTTGTTGAAATAGTCGTCCAGTTTTGCCAGTCACCCGTGTCAGGTACCGAAATACTGCCAACATTTGTGCCGTTCATACTAAAGGCAATGCCTTCGGAGCCGCCCGAACTGGCAATACGCAATGACACAGTGTATTCACCGGCTTCGGCGACCTCGACGTTATATGTCAGTGTATCGCCGGGATCGGTATAGCCAAGGTTCTGACCGCCGCCCTCGTCCTGGGTGTCTTCCACCTGGAAGCCTGACTGACCACTGAAGTGCTCAGCTTCGATTAAACCCGGAATACTGGCGTAGAAAATTTCTGTGGCAACTTCGTTAGACGCGTAACTCTCTTCGCCGTTGTCGGCGGTGACAATGTAGTAATACGTCACGCCTTCTGCGGTAGTCGTGTCCAGATACATCTCCGCTTCCAGCCCTTCGGCAACTAACTGATAGTTGCTGCCAGATGACGTGGTGCGATACACGTTGTAGGTAGCATCGCTTACGCCTGTCCAGACCAGGCTCATGCCTTCAGCTGTTTTTTCCAGCGTAAGGTCCCGGGGCGCGTTGGGAAAGTTAAAAATATCGGCTGGTTCGCTGGCTGTTAGTGCAGATTTCACCGGCTCATTCACTTCGTATTCAATGGCAGACATACTCGCAAAGTAGGCTTCAATGTCTTCCAAAGAGTCGTTGTTCAGATCAATACGAGGCATGGCTGCTGCGCTGATATCTGCGCCATTTTCCGGGGCAGCAGGCAGCAGATAAATCTCAGCCCAGGTATCTGATGAACCGACGTCTACGAAAGAGCCCGACAGCCAATAAGATTCACCACCGGTGAGTTGTACCGCCTGATACACGCCGCCGTTGGCAAAATTACCGTTAGCTGTGATGCGCAGAATGCCATTGCCTTCAGCCATGTACCCCACTTCCGGGGTCAGATTATCATCAGCCGGCGACGCGTCGGTTGCACTCCATTCAATCCAGTCGCTGGCAGTATCAAACGCACTGTTTTGCAACACATTTTCGCCGCTGGACTGCGCGACCAGCTCGAGGTCGTCAATACGGATATCCTGATTACCACCCAAAGATCCTGACTTCACAATCAGGTAGAAAGTTTGGTCAGTGTCGGTTGGCGTGACAACTTTTGACGGTGTCTCACATGCATCGGCCAGCGTGGTATCCCAGCCTGCACAGCTCCATGTGCTGGCTTTCGCGAGCAAGCGCTCTCCTTTGTTGGTTACATAACCCCAGGTGCCATTGCCCTGGCCGCCGTTGATAGTCATTACTTTGTAGGACCAGGCAGTTGCCGCCCAGCTTAATTCGTTGTAACGGTCGAAGGTGGCACGTGTAATGGCGCCTCCCTCTTCTCCCAACCCTGTCCAGGGCTGCATTTCACCAATCAGGAATGGGGTGTCCAGTTCGCGTATTTTCTCATCCCACTCGCACACACCCGTAGTGCCATTCTGGCCGCATGTCAGCCAGTCGCGATGGACGTCATAGCCGATTTCACCCCAGCCAAAAATACCCGGGTAGAAGTGCATTTCAAACGCGACATTAGTCATACCGGCGTCTTTTGGATCGCCGTACGCATCAATACCGCTGTTATGACCTGGCAAGATAACAATGTGGTCTGTGTCCACCTCACGAATGGCGTGATACAGCTCTGTTACGTTTTCGGCGAGTGTTTCAGCGTCTGTACCCCAGGGTTCATTAAGCACACCATACCCAGCTACAGCGGGTTCATCTTTATAGCGTGTAGCAATTTGCTGCCATAGCCAGGCGGTCCTGGCCTGATTGTCGGCGGCGTTGTCGCCGTCCCAGTATTCGTTTTTACCCGCACAGCCGCTGTGATGCTCCCAGCCTTGTGCACCAGCAGCGCCGTGTAAATCCAGCACCACCCACATGTTACGGGACTTGGCTTCGGCAATGGCTTGGTCAAGATATTGCCAGGCATCGTCCCGTAGTGTCATTGGGTTGTTAGCGTCTTCGATGAGTTGATAAGGAAATGGTAGGCGGATCAGGTTAAAGCCCGCTTCCTGCATAATGTCCCAGTCACGGGTGGTAATGAAGTTGTCGCGGTATACATCCATCAGGCGGGCGCGTTCATCGGCACCGAAGCGTTCATCCAGTTTGCCTTCAAAAGTACATTGGTCTTCTATACCTTCGCCAACCGGATTGCCGCCGTTGTCGAACATCCACATTTCCAGCATTAACCAGTTGCCCAGGTTTACACCGCGTAATGAGACGACTTCGCCCTGCTCATTCATCCAGCGCTCGCGACCGTGGCTCAGCATGCTGTATTGCTCACTGCCGGGGGCAGGTTTGGGCGGTGCGAAGTCATACACGGTCTCGCCGTTGTGTTTGTTTGCATCGCTGGCTTGATCCAAACTGCAGGCTGTCATGTTCAGGGCCAGGCCCCCTAACGCAAAAAGCTGTGCCAGTTTGGTTAGCGTAAACTTATTCTGTTTATTGGTTGTTTTCACCGGTCATCTCCGAGTTGCTCCATTGGTTTGTCGGCGTGCTTGAATCAACAAGTTTGCAACAATCAGTTAACCAAAATTTCTTTCAGGAGGATTCCGACTGCAAGCAAAATGGCTAATTAGAACGTTCGGATTAAGGTCAGAACGTCTGTTTTTTCTGGGCTGGCAGGGAGTACGCGCAAATTGGCGAAAGAAAGGAGTGTGTGCAATTGCAGTTGACCACGCTGAAATGACCGGCGTTATCTGTTCAAAGATTGCAGCAACACACTGCGAAGTCGTCGTGCCATGGCATCATTCATTTCCCCTAATGGTCCTCTGGCGTGATCGGGAATATGGGCATACGCTTCTGGCGTTGATTCAAAAACATAGTGGTTGAACATGTCTTGCCAAATCTGCTTTTCGTTGCCGGGCAAATGGGCGATTGCCAGCAGCGCGTGGTTAAGGGCATTAATTGGTGCGTCGGCGAAGTCGGGCGTGGTGCGCCACCAGTAATTCACCAATACGTTAAACGGTGCTAGCGCCGACACCTCATGCCACCACATGCTGGGAATAAAAAGTGCGTCGCCGGGCTTCAATTCGGCTACCTGAGCATGTTGAAGTGCATTTTTAAATTTCGGGTATTGCTGGTAGTCAATATTATGCAGGTCGACCAGGCTGACGGGTTGACCCGACGGCGTCACATCCAAAGGACCTATATATAAATTGGCGGTTTGGTTGGGGGGAAATAACGTAAAGCGGCGAGAACCGGCAACGCAGCAAGCTATGTTTAGCGGCAGGTCCTGATGAATCGCGACCCGTGTTTGGTTACCAATCCACAAACAATTGCGCGGTTTAGCGTGAGGTACCGGCACCGGCGGGTTGTGTTGTTCAAAGCCGGGTAGATAGTGTTGCAAGTGAGTGCCGCCAATAAACAGCGAATGAGGTTCTGCTACGTTGGCTTCCTGATGCAGACGCTGCAGCACGGTATCCAGTGTGGCGGCGACTTTGTCAAAATTAAAACCGGTTAGCGTGTCGTTATAAAAAAATCGGCCTTGGATCTCGGGCTTGCCATAGAAGAATCCTAATGTCTCTCCTGTGTAATAAGTGAGCATTTGCTTACTTAATGCTTCGCTACTTTCAATGCCTAACTTCACTGCTTGCCAGTGCGCAATATAGCCGGGTAGTTTTACCGGCACAGTCGATTCCAATAGCGCGGCTGGTAACGCCTCGCCGGGGTTAAGCTGCAGGGATTGGCAAGCAGGAATATCCAGTGTATTAACCACGGCTCGCCGCCTGTTTGCGATCGATAAGGCTACGAAAATTGCTGTGGCTGGCCAGCACGTAATAGAGCAATGGCAATACGTTTTGCTGATGTAATTCGGCTATGGCCTCTTTGGGCAGAGTGCTTAACCGCTCTTCGTTAATGGTGTAGTAGCCAGTCAGGCGATGCTTTGTCTGGTTGTCCAACGTGACATCAAGGAAAAAAGGTTCGAGTAACTCGTAGCGTGACAGCAAATCATAAAATACCTGAGTTTCGCTCTCTCGCTCACGAATGGTTGCCAGTATATCGGTGACCTGTTGCAGATATTCACTGTGGCCGCCATGTGGTAGAAACAAAGGTTCACCGTCGTGTTCACTGACCTTAGGACTGTCCATGTCTATCAGCAATACCGGGTGTGCGGCGCTGTTGTCGGCAGCAGGCTGTATGCCGATTAAAAAGGGTTGGCGTTCGATCATGAGCGGGATGTAGCTGGCGTCCCAGCCCTTATCATTCAGATACAGGTTTTCCTGTTGTTCAAAACCGAGTAGCGCAACCGCCTGATAGGTGTGTGTCTTGTCATTACGAATAAACACCAACGGGTATTCGTGCTGTAAGCTTCGAAATTCAAAAGGGAGAGCCAGGGTCATATTCAATGGCTCATTGAGTGCCGGTGAGTGGTGGCGAACCACGCGGAGGTCTTTGTGTGTCACATTGTTAAGGACGACAGCATTGGTCATAAATTGCTCCTGTATAAAAACGCAAAAAACGGCGCGACACTTACCCGCAGATAAGTGAGGCACCGTTAGCCCGGTTACAATCAGAAGGTGTAGCGCATACCCAGATTGTAACGAGGCGACGACTGACGCAGGTTGATCAGCATGCGCTCATGACGGCCATGTTGACGCTGATATTCGTTGGTCAGGTTGATACCTTCGGCGAAAATAGTCAGGTTCTCGGTAACGTCATAGCTGGCATTAAAATCCCACTGACCGTAGGCTTCGGTATACACCGGGTTGTCTCCCGAACCATCACCAATCCAGGCCAGGAACTTGTCACGCCAGTTGTAGGCTATACGAATTGAGAACACGTCGTTTTCGTAGAAAGCGATCAGGTTGGCGGAATCACTCAGGCCGGTTAACGCATACTGTGGTGCCAGAGACGCGTTGTCGTAATACAGATCTCCGTCGACCAGCGTACCGTTCACGTTAATACCAAATCCACTGTCCCAGAACATGTGCTGAACGGCCATTTCCCAGCCATGTACATTGTTGTCGCGCTGGTTGAATGGAATGGTGATCTCGAATACCGCGAGTTCATCTTGCGGGCTGGCGACAATGACGACGTCTCCGTGTTCGTTTAGATAGACGTTGGGATCGCTGTCCAAGTAGTTTTCAAGAATGTACTGACGAATCTCGGCATTACCGGTAAAACCTGCTGCCCGCGCCGCGTCAGCGCGAGGGCCTTGTGCCGGGTTACGCAAATCAAACGCGTTTTCGGTAATGGTTTGACGGCCAACAAAGTTCTTCACGTCTTTGTTAAACCAGCCAATGGCGGCGTAGCTGGCCTCGTCGTAATACCATTCCAGCGACAGGTCGTAGTTGGTCGACTCCAGCGGCAAGAGTGCCGGGTTACCACGTGAACCTGAACCCTGAATGGTTGTGATTTGACTGCCCAGGGTTTTCCCCCCTTGCATGTCGCCGTAACTGGGGCGGGAAATGGTTTTGCTGTATGACGCACGGCCAACCAGATCGTCAGTTAAATCCACTTTAAAGTCGATGCTGGGTAACAGGTTGTCATACTCACCGGATTCGTCGGTAAAGACCGAGTCGCCGGTAGGTTGTAACACCAGTTCGTTGGTGCTGCTCCAGTGAATACCGTCGTAGCTGGGAACCAGTGCGGCGGCATGGGTTTCGGTTTCTTCATAGCGCAAACCGGTAACGACTGTGGCGGGCATATCACCAATATCAAACACCAGGTTCGCCTGCACATAGGCCGACAGCATTTTTTCGTCGGTGTAGCGGTCGGTGGTGTAGTTGGTGCCACCACAGAAGCGTGGACCACACGGCCATTCAACCGCGTTTTCATTGTAGAAATTGGCCGCGGTGAATTCGGCAATTTGCACAAAGTCCCAGTCGATGAAATACGGCTCAAGATCCGGGTCGGCATGGCCAGGTATGTTGTCGAACATATTTGGCAGTGAACGCTGAGTAAACCAGCTGTCTTCCCAGTCCTCCGGTTCGCCTACACCACTCCAGGTTCCGCGTGTGGCGCTGGCGTATTTCGAGTGGTTATTGACTTCGGTTTGTGAGATACCAAAATCGATACTTTCTACAATGCCTGCATCAAAGGTGTATTTACCCTTGGCCTGGATTTGTTCCAGGTCCGAACGTTCGCGGTTGTTACCAAAGTTGCTGCCTGCGCCAATCATGTCGGCTGGCTCGAAGCCGTCAACACCGTCCGGGTATTCAATGCTAAGTACCGGGAGGACCTGTGAGAAATCCACGGTTGTGCGGATACGGTTGGCAGATATCATTGCCAGTGAACCCCAGCTGCCGTATGGGCTGTTGGGAGCGTGTTTGGCACCTGCAGTATGATAGTCCAGTTCTAACAACAGATTGTCGTTTACCGCGTATTCCAGGTTCAGGCCCAATGACTGATTGGTGTTTTTCGTGGCCGAGAAACCACGACCCGAGTTAATCCCGGTTCCCTCACCGCGCATGGTGTCAGGGCTGTAGTTATCGGTATCCTGATACTGAATGGGATACGCGATGCCTTCGCTGTTAGGCTCCGACCATACCATGGTTGAGTTGTTGTAGTTAAACGAGAACCAGGTCGACATATCAGTCAGTTCACGGTCTATACTGTTTTCTGAATATGTGTAATCCAGACGCGCTTTCAGTTTGTCTGTGGCCTGATATTCCAGCGTGAGCTGGCCGTTTACACGGGTCCGGTACGCTTCGTTGAACTGATAAATCAGGTTTTGCGGTACGGCATAAGTCACGCCGTCGGCCGGCTTGTTCAGGTAGGAGTTGTCCGGGTCTTCACTGGGCAGGTTACCCCAGCTGCCTTCATCCTGACCGGATATAAACGAGCGCCAGCCTGAACCCACCGACGCATTGCTGTTGCCGCTGTCGCGTTTTTGGTAGCTGCCGGTTAGCGACACACCAAATTTGTCGTCAAGGAAGGTCTCTGAATACAGACCAGACAGTTCCGGCGTCCAGGTGTCACCGCGCTGTGTGGAGTCATCATGTACGGCTTTAAAACCCACTGTGGCCTTGCGACCCGGTGTCGCCAGTGGACGCGGAGTAATAATGTTAACTGTGCCACCTAAGCCACCCGTCGCAATAGACGCTCGGCCGGTTTTATATACTTCAACAGCGCTTACGCCTTCTGATGCCAGGTCGGCAAAATCAAATGAACGTGTTGGTGTGGGCATTTGACGGCCATTCAGCAGCACCAGGTTGCGGTCTGAGCCAAACCCACGAATAGTAACGCGGCTGCCTTCGCCGTCTGAACGGTCAATGGATACGCCTGTAATCCGCTGAAGTGATTCCGCCAGGTTGGTGTCGGGGAACTTACCGATGTCTTCTGCTGAGATGGCTTCTACCACACCGTCGCCAGAACGCTTCATGTCCATGGCGCGAATCATACTGCCACGAATACCACTGACTTCAATGATCTCTACCACGTCGTCTGTGTTTGCTTCCTGTGCGTGTGCGCTGGTGAGCATCGCCGAACCTACCACCAGAGAAACCGACAGGGCTATCTGGCTTTTTTTAAAGGGGCGAGTTTTCATTATTTTCTCCCTTGCGATAACTTTATGTGTTGTGCTCGTGTTGCACGCATTTGGTCTACTTTTCATTAACAAATAGGAAAAGCAGGGCAAGCCTACGCCGCGTCATCAGAGAAGTCGTTTTACTGCTGAAAAAACCGCCCACTCGAACGTTCGAGTGCAGGAATAGAACGTGGTTGTATTTATATTGTTATTAAAATCAGTTTGTTATGATTTTATGCGCCATGGCTGATTTGGCCGGATTAACCCCTGGTGATCACCAAGTTCAACCGGCACTATAGGGCTGTTTGGCGGAATTTATTCAGTGTAAGACGTCGAATCAGCGAGCCATGAACCTATATGTTGTTAACAAATGCACTACAGGTGTGGGCATCGACACTCTGAACAGCGTCTACAATGACCGTTTGGAATGAATATGGGTGTGCAAAAAGTGGCTTTACCGGATCTGTTACTCGATGCTTACTTTGATTCCCTCTTTATTCGTTGTGATTTGATGAGGTCTGGCACGGGTGGTGTTTTCAATTTTATAACATGCGAAAAATGAGTGACTTAGCACAATTGGGCCCCCTAATTCACCCGTGTTCAGGTTAGTAAAAGGCGCAACTCGAACGTTCGTTTCCCGGAAAGAACTTGTAACTCAATGAAATTTATATTGTTATTGGTTTGGAATTTAGTTCCGGCGAACAGTGTTTTGAACAACTGGTAATAGGCTAAAAGTCAAAATGGCGTATAAGAGAACGTTCGGCTAAGCGCCATTTTTAGGTTTAAGCAATTGATTTCGTTGTAGCGAGTGTTTAACATCCTGGTGATTCGTTAACATCATAATTACAACAAACGTGCGCAGAGGATCATGGATAAAACCCTCTTCAACTTACATGACCTGGTTCTCCTTATCATTGCTTTTGAATGTCTGGCTGTGGCTTTTTATCTGGGTCTTAATCGGGCAAAAGCCAGCTTACCTACCAGTTTACTCATTGCGTTTCTAGCCGTTCACGCGGGCATCGCTCTTCATGAGTTGGTGCTATGGGGCAGTACATTTCGTTACTGGGTATTGGACGCCTCGCCGAACTATTTCTTTGTTTTAAATTTTGCGTACTGGCTGGACGGTCCGCTGCTATTTTTGTTTGCCTGTTCGGTAACGCAGCAGCATTTTAAGCTGCAGCGATGGCATGCCTTATTGTTGGTGCCGGTAGCGCTGTTTGCAGTGTTTATTTTTCAGCATTTTTACGCGTTGCCTCACGACGCCAAGGTTACGCTGGTTAAAGACTACAGTTTTGCAGACTTTGACTACGTGTTTATGGACTTGCTGGCGAAGGCTATCAGGGTGGTATTCAGCGTCTATGCCACTCTGTTGATTCTGCGAGGTAGCGAGCAAACTAAAGCGACATTTAATGTACCGGAATGGCTGCCGAAAGTACTGATGTTACTCACTGCAGTGTTAGCCTGGGAAACCATGCTGAGCATGATCAAAGTCTATCATTCTCTGTATGTCTTTCCGTATTACGACGTGGTCGAGTTTATCGGGCTGGCGTCGTACTACATGCAGTTTGCGTTGTTTAATACGGTGATTTTTATGTCGGCGTCGCATTTTTTGCGCGCGCAGCCAGCTAAGCCCAAAGCAGTAGAAAGGGAGCCGGTTAGTCAGGCGTTGCTTGAGCAGCTGGAAACCACCATGGAACGGGAGCGGCCGTACCTGAATCAGAATTTGTCGTTTGAGCGCTTGGCAGAAAAGCTCGACATTCCTGTGAAGGAGCTATCGAACGCGATTAACCGGCACTATGAGGTGAATTTTTACGAGTTCATCAACAACTACCGCATTCAGGAAGCCAAGCGGCTACTGGAAGACCCGGCTTGTTTTGAAAAGAGTATTACCGACATTTTTTACGATGCCGGATTTAACAGCAAATCAGTGTACAACACGCTGTTTAAGAAGAAGTTTAATAAAACACCCAGCCAGTATCGCAACGATGTAAAACAAAAGCTGGCCAAGCAACAGACACAAGCCGGTCTGTCCTGACTAAAGGATCTCCGGCTTTTGCAAACAGCCGGAGAGTCAAATGCAACAATCAAACGCTATCACTCAGGTCATTGTAGTCGGTGGTGGTGCAGCGGGGTGGTTAACGGCAGGTATTCTGGCGGCGACGGCAGCACAGCCCTGTGCGGTCACCTTGGTTGAATCTCCGGATGTTGGTATTTTAGGCGTCGGTGAAGGCACCTGGCCTACCATGCGCGGTACCTTACAAACGCTGGGTATAGACGAAGCGGCGTTTCTGGCCCAATGCGATGGTGCTTTTAAGCAAGGTACCTTGTTTAAGCAATGGCAACACAATCAGGCCAGCGACCAGTATTATCACCCCTTTAGTCTGCCCGTTGGGTATGGAGACGGCGACTTATATGCCTGGCTACGATCATTGGGCGAGGGCCCGTCTTTCGCCCACGAAGTCAGCACCCAACCCTGGTTATGCGACAATCATCTGGCCCCTAAACAGATACAAACGCCTGCTTTTGCCGGTGTGACCAATTACGGCTATCACCTGGACGCCTACAAATTTGCGGCTTTACTGAAACAGCATGCAACTTCCCGGCTTGGCGTAAAACACATTGTAGACCATGTTGAATCGGTCGACGGTGCTCCCGGCGAGGCAATACGAGCCATCGTGGGGAAGCAATACGGCGCAATTCACGGTGATCTGTTCGTTGATTGCAGCGGTTTTTCTGCGCGACTCATTGGTCAACACTACAACCAGCCACTTATATCCTGTGGTGAGCAGCTCGTTAATAACCGGGCTGTGGCTATTCAGGCACGCTACAAGTCGCCCGATACACCTATTGCATCAGTGACTCGCTCCACCGCACAGAAAAACGGTTGGATTTGGGACATTGCGCTGCCAGAGCGCAAGGGCACTGGCTACGTGTTCTGTAGCGACTATTGTGACGACGATACGGCTTTGGACACGTTACTGAAGTATTTAAATGACGATCCGATTATCGCTGATGTTGATAAAGCGTCGGCCCGTTTTTTCAGTTTCAAACCCGGCTACCGCGAATCTCCCTGGCAGGCTAATTGTGTCGCGATTGGCACATCAATGGGGTTCCTGGAGCCGCTAGAGGCGTCTGCGCTGGTAATGGTTGAATTGGCGGCGTCTCATCTGGCCCGGCATATGCCGTTTACTACCGAACAGTTGGGGCCTGCAGCGAGGCAGTTTAATCGCATCTTCAGTCAGCGCTGGTCGCGGGTGGTGGACTTTTTAAAGTTGCACTATGTGTTGAGCAAGCGCGATGACAGCGCGTACTGGCGGTATATGCGCAACCCGGACAGCGGTTCTGAGCAGCTTCAGGACTGGTTGAGTATGTGGCGCAACCGAAGTCCTGACCCCCTCGACTTTAACTTGCGGGAAGAGATCTTTCCCACGGCTAGTTACCTCTATGTATTGCAGGGTATGGGATTTACACCAGCGCTCTCTGGCGGAGAGAAGAATGCCGCAGCTGACTTATCCAAAGTACGTCAACGCTTGCAGCAGCATCAGCAGAATGTGCACATGCAATTGAATGGTTTGCCAACGAATCGCGCACTGCTCAATCACCTCACCGGTGCTCACAATATCAATAAGGAATATTCATGAATCAGCCAGATAAACAACGCGTCGTAATAGCGGGTGGCGGCACCGCTGGTTGGATGGCTGCCGCTGCGATTTCCAGGCTTTTGCACGGCCGGGTTGAAGTGACTTTGGTGGAGAGCAGCGACATCGGCACGGTGGGAGTAGGAGAAGCTACAATTCCGACTTTGCTGTTCTTTCACAAGTTGCTGAAGATTGATGAACAAGCCTTTATGGCAGCCACTAATGCCACGTTTAAACTGGGGATTAACTTTGAAAACTGGCGTTCGCTGAACCACGCCTATTTGCACGCGTTTGGCGCGACCGGTAAAGATTGTTGGGCGGCGGGATTTCAGCACTTCTGGCGCCGTGGGTTGGACCTTGGGTTAAGTGAAGACTTTGGCCAGTACTGCCTGGAACGTGTAGCTGCCGAAGCGGAGAAGTTTGCCCATTTGCCAGGTAATGGCCTCAATTATGCGTTTCATATTGATGCTACGCGATATGCTGGGTTTCTGCGGGAGTTAGCAGGGCAGGCTGGCGTAACGCGTATTGACGCAACCATTGAGCGGGTAAACGTGCGCGAGCAGGATGGCTTTATTGAAAGCCTGACGCTAGATAATGGCCAGACACTTTCTGGCGATCTGTTCATCGACTGCACCGGTTTTCGGGGATTGTTGATTGAAAAGGCACTGCATACCGGTTACGAAGACTGGTCGCAGTGGTTGTTATGTGACAGCGCAGTGGCGATGCAAACAGAAAGTGTCGAAGCGCCGTTGCCTTATACGCGATGCATTGCCAGGGAGGCGGGCTGGCAATGGCGTATTCCGCTGCAGAGCAGAGTGGGAAATGGACTGGTGTATTGCAGCAACTACCTGTCAGACGAGCGCGCAACGGAAATACTGCAGCAAAACATTAACGGTAACCCGCTAAACAGCCCAAGGGTGATTAAATTCAGGCCGGGTCGCCGACTAAAACAATGGAATCGAAACTGTGTGGCCATTGGCTTATCCAGTGGCTTTATTGAGCCGCTGGAGTCCACCAGTATTCACTTAATCCAGCAGGGCATAGTGAGATTGCTGCGCATGTTCCCTCATGAGGGTATTGAGCAGGCAGTAGTAGACGAGTACAACAAGCAAACCGTGTTTGAAATGGAGCGCATTCGCGATTTTATTATTTTACATTACAAAGTGACCGAGCGAACGGATAGCCCGTTCTGGCAGCACTGCAAGCAAATGGACGTGCCTGATTCTCTGGCTCAGCGCCTGGCCCTATTCGAAAAGACCGGGCAAATTCACCGGGAAAACAATGAACTGTTTGACGACTCCTGGCAGCAGGTGATGATTGGGCAAGGGATGGTGCCCAAAGGTTACCATCCTATTGCAGATACCATGACGGAGCGGGAACTGGCGGACTTTCTGGGTCATATAAAGCATAACATTCACCAGACAGTCGCGCGTTTGCCGTTACATCAGCAGTACCTGAATAGCTATTGCCGCTAAATATGATCTGACCTAATACTTCTGCACGCCGTCGTAGATACCAAAAAAGTATACGACGGCAGCTTTGCGCCAGTCGCCGTTGCCTTCAAGGCGGCCGGAGTCTGAGCCGCCCATAATAATATCGCCATTGGTTTTGAAGGTGGCGACTTTGCGACCTCTCACCCATACATCGCCGTTTTCCTCGAGGGAGCCCAGGGTTTTGCCGTAACTCCACACCTGACCGTCTTCCTCAAAAGAACCAATAAAGTCCGATTTCAGATAAATGTCGCCATCGTCCTCGACCCAGCCGCCAGAGGTACCGCCAAACCAGACTTCGCCTTTTTTGGTGATCTCGCAAAAGTTATTGCCATTCACAAACATGTGCAGGCTCTCTGGGTTCAGCTTTTTAACCTTCTTAGGTATTTTAGACAGCGCATTTTGATGCTCAGGCAATTTGGCAAGTAAGGCATCATAGTGAGCAATGGCATTGGTAAACTGTTCGCGTTGTTGCGTGCGAGTAGCGCTGTTGTCTATTTGGCTAATACGGTCAAACGTGGCGGCAACTTCGACACTTTGCAGTCCCATTGCCAGCACTTGCCCGGCATCCTGATGAGTCTTATTGGTAATATTCACCACACCGGTCATGTCATTGGGCTGCACATACAGTACTTGCATGGCCGTGGCTGTCGCGGTAGCGATACGCCCCTCGGTCTGGGCATAGGCCTGTTGAAATTGCTCGATAATCTGATTAAACCACATGGTGTTCACCCAGTGATCAAACCGATCGTATTCGGCTTTGCTTAGTCGTCCTTCGCTATAAGCCTGGTTTACGGTTTGCTGGTCGGCCATTCGCTGTTCTTTAATCAATGACAGCATTGCCGTCGCCCAGGTTTCCGCTTGCGCTGGGGTGGGGTTGTCACCCAGCACTGGACGGTTGTTTTTCTGATATTTCGCGATCAGCGAGTTATAGAGTGCCTGACCAGACAAACCAGATGGTTTTTGCGCTTGCGCTTCTGGTTGCTTCCACTCCTCAAAAGTGGCCAGTAAGGTGGTTCTTGCGCCTTTCCATTTTTCCACTGTTTCAGCAAAAGCCGGGTCGTCTTTTGAACCGGTACTGGTGAGTAAGTCTTTGGCGTTTTTCAGTTTATCGGTGAGCTTGTTGATGGTATTCACATCGTTGCGTTTGATGTGCTTCAAGCCGTTCTCGACTTGTTTTACCAGGGCTTTTGCACGAATTAAATCACTGTCCTGGGCAGCGAATGAGGCAGTTGAAAGGCACAACAGGCAACATAAAAGCAGGTATTTCATTGTTATTATCCTTAATAAGCAGACTGACATTCCTATTTGAGCTGATTACGTGCTCGTTCAGTCTTTGTGGTCGGATAATATACTAAATTGAACGAAATTTGTACTGCTGTGAATGGCTGCGCGGTATGGATTAATACCCGCGCTGTTTATCTACCTCACCCATCATTGGCTCACCCTGATGCCAGCGTAACAGGTTTTCTGCCAGGCGATCTCCGGCTGTGTCGTTTCGCGTTATGGACGCGATATGAGGCGTAATATGCACTCTGGGATGCGTCCAATAAGGATGAGACTCAGACAAAGGCTCGTGTTTAAACACGTCCAGAATCGCATACTTGATATGATCACTGTCGAGTGAAACGAGTAGGTCTTCGTCTACAATTTGCTCGCCGCGACCCGCATTGATCACGGATGCGCCCTGCGGCAGCTGTGCCAGTGTATCGGCATTGATCATGCCTTTCGTTTCGTCGGTCAGCGGTAACAGACTAACCAGAATGTCAGTGAGTGCTAGCATATCTTGCAAGCCTTGCTGACCATGAAATGTGGATATGCCGTCGAGTTGTTTGGCGCTGCGGCTCCAGCCATTCACGTTGAAACCCAGAGCGCTAAGCTGACTGGCGACTGCTTTACCCAATTCGCCTAACCCCAGAATACTGATTGTGCACTCATGGGGTAAAGCTACCTTGTGTTGTTGCCAGGTTTTTTGCGCCTTTTGGGCCTGATACAAAAAGTGATCGCGGTGGATCATCATCACCGATGACAGCACATAGGTTTGCATTTGCTGAGTAAGCGACGGGTCGATAAGCCGTACCAGCTTAATCGAGTCAGGGATCTTGTCGGGTTGTAATTGGTCAACCCCGGCTCCGACCGAGAAAATGGCCTTCACATTGGGATAGGTCTCCAGCGCATTGTCTGGCAGTGTCCAGGCAATAATGGCGTCGACGTTCTCCGGCGCGGGAATGTCAGGCCAGGTACACCAGGTTGCATCGGGTAAAGCGATGGCGACTGCGCGTTGCCAGCTTTCGCCGCGTGCCTGGGGGCCTTTGTATAACAGGGTAAACGGCATGTTTATTTATCCGGCTTAAACAGCGTGGTCAGTGGATAGTGCAGTTTCTCAATCGGTGATTTCAGCACGATGTAGCTGAAGTATTTTGAAATACCGAAATCTTTTTCCAGAATTTCTTCCATGAGGGTCTGGTAGTGGGTAATACCGCGGGTTACAAATTTGAGCAGGTAGTCGTAGCCGCCACTGATCAGGTGGCATTCAATGACTTCGTCAATGGTACGAATGTTACGCTCAAATTTCGCAAAGTCTTCCATGTGGTGGTCGCTTAACGTGACCTCAGTAAATACGGTTGCGGTTTCACCCAGTTTTTCCAACGCAATTTTCGCGTTGTAGCTGGTAATGTAACCGGCTTTTTCCAGTCGCTTTACCCTCGCCAGGCAAGGGCTGGGAGATAATGCAACGGCATCGGCGAGATCAGTGTTAGTGATGCGCCCGTTTTTTTGCAGTTCGGCCAGAATGTTTATGTCGATTCTGTCTAATTTAATACCTGCCACAATGGTGTTCCTCATGTACTGCTTGATTCCGACACAGTATCGCTAATGGCTAAACCAGCGCAACTGTTTGTTCAGAGCAGCTTATTCAGAGCTGCTAATTCAAGAGCTAAGAAAACAGGCCGGGCGCGATGGCCCGGCAGTACATTTAGAATGCGTATTTCACGCTGATCTTAGCAGTACGAGGTGTTCCTGGCATGGTCCACAGCGCAGAGTAAGAGCTGGCGTAGTATTCCTTGTCGAACAGGTTGTCGATGTCGGCATTGATAACAACATTGTCAGACAGGTTTACCGAGCCAAATAAGCGAACGGTGGTGTAGCTGGGAAGGATGTAATCCGGGTCAATGGTTTCACCCAGACGATCGCCAACATAGGTTACACTGGCGCCCACTTTTGATTCTTTACCTGCAATGTCCATGAAGTGCATGGCGGTGACATTCAGCTTGTGTTCCGGAATGTTAATCAAACGGCTTCCCGCTGGGATATTAACGCCCCAGTCAAAGTTAACAATGTCGTTTGACGTTTCTGCATCTACATACGCATAGGCGACGGTGACTGTCGTGTCGTCGGCAATCACATCATTCAGGTCGACTTCGATACCCTGACTTTCCGCTTCACCCAGGGCAGCAGAGTAGCCAGAGTTAACCGGGTCCGCGCTCAGTACGTTAGACTTTTCAGCACGGAATATAGCAACCGTACCGGTCAGGCTTTCGTCACTGTTTGCGAATTTCACACCGGCTTCGTAGGACTTACTTTCTTCCGGGTCAAACGCCTCGCCATCGGCATCGGTGCCGGAGTTCGGGCGGAAGCCTTCAGAATAACTCAAATACAGGGTGTAAAGGTTAGAAGGCTCGTAGACCAGACCGATACGTGGGCTTGTCGCAGTCTGAGACTGACTGGATTCAGAATCCGCCAGGTAATTGTAGAAATCACGTGAATAGTCGTCGAAACGGAAACCGGCCAGAACCTTTAACGAGTCAGTTAAGTCAATCTGGTCCTGCACATACAGGCCGACCGTAGACTGGTCTTCACGGCGGTCCCACAAAGCACCGGTCTCTGGCTGAGCCTGACCGTATTCCGGGTTAATCAGAGAAACCGAATAAGTGGTATCCCCTGCACCCCAAGCGGTTCTCCAGCGCTGTTGAATTTGATCAAGTTGGTAGTCGTAGGCGTCCGCACCAATCAGAATGTGGTGAACAATGTCGCCGGTTTCAACGGTACCGCTCAGCTCAATACGACCTGATAAGTCCTCGGCATCGTAGTCCCGGTAACGGCGCTGACGCGAGACCGTTTCACCGTCGGTGTAAAGTAACTGACGACCGCCAGATAGCTCAACTTCACTCGAGTAACCTTCGAATGACGACTCGCGGTAGCTCAGGCCTACCATGACGCTCCAGTCACTGTTCAGACCGTGTTGTAAAGTAAGCTGGTGGCCCAAAGCTTCGATACTCATGGGGCCATCGTTAGGCTCACCATAAAAAGTATCGATTGGCACGGTCCCAAATTGATAGTCTACCACTACGATACCACGGTCAAAGGGGGCTTCCTGATCAAGCACTTCCAGCTCATAGGTCAGTGACGTGTCATCGGTAATTTGATAAGTAAGTGAAGGGGTAAACGCTAGCTTATTGCTTTCCACAGTATTGCGGAAGCTACCTGCATCTTCGTATGCGCCATTCACGCGGAAGGCTAAATCGTCGTTGATTGCATTGGTGTAATCACCTTCAAGGCGGTAAAGGCTGTAGGTGCCCGCGGTTGCCTGAATATACCCTTCTTCGGTAAATTGCGGCTTTTTGGTGATGATGTTGATAGTACCGCCTGGCTCGCTGCGGCCGTAAAGTGCAGAGCCCGGGCCTTTTAAGACTTCAATGGCCTGAACGTTCGAGGTGTCGCGACGACCACTGAATCCACGTCCTGCACTAAAGCCGTTGACTACATAACCTGACGGCAGGTTTTCATCGCCGGCGAAACCGCGAATCGCAAAGCTGTCCCACAGGCCGCCGAAGCTGTTCTGGCGAGCGACACCGCTGGCAAAGTCCAGCGCATTCTGAAAGTCATTTACGCCGACATCTTTTAATAATTCGGCGCTTACCACATCAATATTTTGCGGCAGTGACTTTAAAGGCACATCACCACGGTAAGGCTGGCGCTGTTTCACCACCTCAATTTGTTCCATCTCTTCCGGGGTTTCCTGGGCAATCGCGCTGGCACTGTTTGCCAACGCAATAGAAACTGCCGCCGTAAGCGCAGTTTTCATAAAAATACGGTTCTTCATCTTGTGCTATCTCCAATTGTTCTCAAATCGACGGCAAAAGGGGTTATCCGGTGGCTGGTGTTATTTATTTTGTTGCCACACTTATGTTGTATTGATGCTGGATATTCCTTCCACAATCAGTATAAGTGAGTCGGCACACTGTAAATGCGTCGAAAAAACGCGCTCTGGCAGCGGAAAATTGCGACGCTGGGTCGGCAGCAGCAGAATATGCTAAGTCAAAATCACTTTCATTTTCACAGGTTACTTCGGCAATAGGGCTTCTTCTTTTCTCCGACTTTAATAGTTTTAGGCGATATGTCAGTTATTTAGCGCGGTAACTAGCGTTTTCTCTTTGGTTGGCTCGCAATGGACTATTTAAACTATTGACTAATTGGCGTGCGATTTTAGCGTGGCTAGTATGGAATTGTAACAGATTGTTAACATTGACAGGTCATGGAGAAGAGCATGGTTACACATAAACCCGTGTTTACTAAGCACGCTAGCGAATTCCGTGTGAAAGGCTTACTTACAGATCCAAATTTATATTGTTTTCTCATTGGTGTCGGGTTGCTTGTTGGCATTGATGTGTTGTTTTCAGCGATATAAAGAGAAATAACTGGCAGCAAGAACGACCCACAACCTCCAGTGTTTTTATGTCGCTGTGTCGCTAGCCAGTATGGCTAGCGACATTTTTAGCTGCATTAAAACCGGTAAGTGATCCCGGCGCGAACGGCACGGGGTTCAATGGGGTGGTAATGGTTGTCTTCAACGCCATCCTCAGGTTCGCCAGATAAACGACTGGCGTACCAGTAATCAATGTCGTGATCGCGGCTGTCGAACAGGTTTAATAAGGTGAGTTCAGCCTTCCAGTTGTCCAGTTCGTAGGCCAGATTAGCGTTTACGACCGTGAACGTGTCTGATTGGCGGGATTTCGTGCTGTCTAATGTACGCTTTCCGAAATGACGCACACGGAGACCGGTTCTGATGGTGTCTGTAGCCTGCCAGTTCAGGCCCAGGCTGGCAACGAACGGCACGCTACCGTCGATGTAGTTGCCTTCTCCCTCTTCGTCCTGAGTGAACCGGCCTTGCGTCCAGGCAAGTTCAACATCGGCAGTCAGATTGCTGTTAAACCAGTAGTAACCAGAGAATTCCGCGCCCCACCGTTTTGACGCCCGACTTGCCTCGGTATTTCCCGCATCTCCTACAAAGACCAGCTCGGAATCGTTACGCAACTGCCAAACGGCCAAAGAGGCGTTGTAGTACCGGTATTTGGCTACCCGGATACCGATTTCACTGCCCACGCCGCGAACCAGTAAATCAACCGGCGTGGCCGGCTCCAGGGTGACCGGGTCGACACTGATTACAGCGCCTCTTGCGTCATTGGAATGAAAGGATTGTCCGGCATTGGCATAGACCTGCCATGCATCGTTAATAATGTAGCTCAGGCCACCTTTTACACTTAGCAGACTATCCCGTTCTGAGCCACTGTTGGCCGCGAGGTCGCTGTTTACGTCTGCCCACAGCGTGTCGTGTCGCACACCTATATGGACAGGCAGGTTGTCGGTAATGTCCAGGTTGAGCTCGTAATACGCGGCTACAGACTGTTCGTTAATATCGTCCCGGCGCACCGTACCAATTCGTTCGCGATTTGCGGTGTTGAACAGACCAATATCACTGATGTCATCCTGTCGGTATTCAACGCCGGCCATATGGTGTGCGTGCAGATTACCGATTTTAGTCGACTGGATATAGGTGACCGAGCCGCCGCTGAGAATGCGCTCGTCGAGTTGTTCAAACTGGTCTCCCTGTTCGGGGTTGTCCAGTAGGTAGGTAAAGTTTGAGAACAGGTTTAACTGACTTTTAATGCTGTAGGCGTTCACCACCCATTGGCTGTTCTGCCAGTTCATTGACAGGCTGTAGCGGGACGAGTCGCCGCCCAGGCCGTTATCCAGCGAACCAAATTCGTCAATGAGGCCTGATGCTACCGCGCGGGCAGGAATTTGGTCTGCAGAATTCCAGCTGTTGTCGTAGCCCATGAAAGTAACGCGCAGCAGGCTGTCGTCATTACTGTGCTGATAGCGAACAAGCAGATTCTTTTTGTTGATATCCTCGTTGATATCCGTCCAGGGACCGTCATAACCCTGCCACTCTGCGCCAACAGCCAGGTTACTGTTGTCTTGGGTAAAATTGGTGGCCGCCACGGCGCGTTGGTAGCCGTATTCACCCAGTTCAAATTTTACAAACGGTTGTTCGAATTTGGAGGTCAGCGCGAAGTTAGCACTACCGGCCAATGAAAAATCGCCCTGAATAGCCCGGTACGGCCCCTTTTGATAATCGATACGCTGAATAAACTCCGGCGTAATAAAATTCAGGTCGCTGTAGCCCTGTCCATGCCCATGGCTGCGCATGTTAACCGGCATGCCGTCTACCAGAATACTGAAATCAGTGCCGTGGTCTAAATTAAACCCCCGCAGAAAGTACTGGTTCGCTTTGCCTGAGCCACTGTGTTGCGTGACTACCATGCCGGGCACAAATTCGAGAATTTCGCCAGCCCGGGCAATAGGGCGGATTTCTATGTCGCCGTAGCCAATGACGCCTTCTGACGCAGAAATAGAATCACCAATCAAATCACTTTGACGGCCATATACCACCATGCGCTCGAAGTCGGGGCCATCCGCAAAAACAGAAGGCGAAGAAAGGACAATCAGGCTAAAAAGGGCAGTATGTGTGTTATTCATTACTTTGATCATTCATTTTATCGGACTGCATATAATACGCTTAACTCAGGCGCGTGGATGCAGGTTTCGGTGGAGAGTAGGAATTACCCGATAAATTCGGGGGAACCGTCCACGTAACGCACAATCAGCGCGCTACGTGTACAGTGTATTATTCAGCCAGTTGTTTGGCGTGGAAACGAAGATGGTCTTCTATGAAGGAAGCAATGAAATAATAGCTGTGATCGTAGCCTTCGTGTTGGCGAAGCACCAGCGGATAATCTGTCTGTTTCACAGCTTCAGCTAACGCAGACGGCATGAGCTGCTCTTTCAGGAAATTATCATCAAGACCTTGATCTACCAGCATAGGTACAGACTCACGGTTTTGTGAGATGAGGTGTACGGTGTCGTATTGCAGCCAGGTGCTCTGGTCTTCTCCGAGGTAAGCGGTAAACGCTTTTCGCCCCCACGGGCATTGGGTGGGGTGACAAATCGGGCTGAACGCACTGGCGCTGGCGAACAGCTGCGGGTTTTTCAGTGCAATAGTCAGTGCGCCGTGGCCCCCCATGGAATGGCCGCTAATGGCGCGTTGTTGGGTAACCGGAAAGTGGGCTTCAATTAACGCCGGAAGTTCATTCACCACATAATCATACATGTGGAAATGCGCAGACCAAGGGGCCTGTGTCGCGTTCAGGTAGAAGCCTGCACCTTGTCCCAGATCGTAGCCGTCATCATTGGCAACGTTCTCTCCTCGTGGTGAGGTGTCAGGCGCTACAATGGCAATCCCTAGCTCTGCAGCGATACGCTGAGCGCCGGCTTTTTGCATGAAATTTTCGTCTGTGCAGGTGAGGCCGGACAGCCAGTATAAAACCGGGACTTTGGCGCCACTACTGCACTGCGGCGGTAGGTAAATGGCAAAACGCATATCACAATGCGTCGTCGTGGAAGCATGGGAGTATTGCTTGTGCCATCCACCAAAACTCTTATTACTGCTAACGTGTTCTATGGTCATATAAACAAGTTCCAGGAAAAACACGCCGCTATCGGGTGTGGGTCAATGTGATAGCGGCGCATAGTACTAACTGTTGTAGTGAATTACGCTGCGAATGCTTTTGCCTTCATGCATCAGGTCAAACGCCTCATTGATGCTTTCAAGCGGCATGGTGTGGGTAATGAAGTCATCCAGTTCGAATTTACCTGCCAGGTAGTCTTCAACAATCTGTGGTAAGTCTGAACGGCCTTTTACGCCACCAAAGGCAGTGCCGCGCCATACGCGACCGGTAACCAGTTGGAATGGACGGGTGGAGATTTCCTGACCCGCTCCAGCTACACCGATGATAACTGACTCACCCCAGCCTTTATGGCAGCATTCCAGAGCAGAACGCATCACATTGACGTTGCCGATACACTCGAACGAGTAATCAACACCACCGTCTGTCAGTTCAACAATGACGTCCTGAATAGGCTTGTCGAAATCTTTCGGGTTAATACAGTCGGTGGCACCAAACTTTTTAGCCAGTTCGAATTTGTCCGTGTTCAGGTCAACACCGATAATGCGAGATGCCCCCGCCATCTGCGCACCAATCACGGCTGCCAGACCAATGCCACCCAGTCCAAAAATAGCAACGGTACTGCCCGCTTCTACTTTTGCGGTGTTTTGCACGGCACCCATACCGGTGGTAACACCACAACCCAACAAGCAGATTTTCTCAAGCGGCGCGTCTTTGTTGACTTTGGCTACGGCGATTTCAGGCAATACTGTGTATTCAGCAAAGGTTGAGGTGCCCATGTAATGATAGATAGGTTGGCCGTTTACTGAAAAGCGCGTTGTGCCATCTGGCATCAGGCCCTTGCCTTGGGTTGCACGAATTTTTTGGCACAGGTTGGTTTTACCAGATTTACAGAACTTACACTCGCCACACTCAGGGGTATAAAGAGGGATCACGTGATCGCCAACTTGAAGTGACGTTACGCCTTCACCCACAGACTCCACCACGCCGCCGCCTTCGTGGCCAAGAATGGCAGGGAAAATGCCTTCTGGGTCTTCACCTGACAAGGTAAACGCATCGGTGTGACATACACCGGTTGCAAACAGCTTTACGCGTACTTCGCCTGCTTTAGGCGGCGCTACCTGTACGTCTTCTATCGTTAGAGGCTTGCCGGCTTCCCAGGCAACCGCGGCTTTACAAGTGATCACGTCAGACATGCAAATTTATTCCTTGGTAAAAGTGGTTTAACAAATAACACCTAATAGTGTAGTTGTGTTATTTTGAGTAACAATAGGTATATTTAGTAAATCACTTTTACTACATGGTAATAATGCTGGCATGGCGAATTGGGAAGGTATCAACGAATTTGTTGCTGTGGCTGAATTGCAGAGCTTTTCGGCGGCGGCAAAACGCCTGGGTTTGTCGACCGCACAGGTCTCCCGGCAGGTAGTGAAGCTGGAAAACCGGCTGGGGAGTAAGCTACTAAACCGCACTACGCGAGTTGTGGCGTTAACGGACACTGGTGAGACGTTTTACCGGCATTGTCAGCCTATTCTGGAAGAGCTCAACGCCGCCGAGCGCGTGATCACTGATTTACAGGCAAAGCCCACGGGTAAACTCATGATGACGGCGCCGGTTACCTACGGGGAACGGATAATCGCACCAGTGATCAACGACATCGCCAAGGCGCATCCCGAACTGGAAATTCATCTGCACCTTACCAATCAGCTGGTGGATTTAATTCACGATGGCTATGACCTGGCCATTCGCCTGGGGACGTTGGAAGATTCTTCCTATATAGCAAGGCGACTGAGCAGCCGGGCCTGGCACATGGCGGCGTCGCCGGACTATTTAGCCAGATTTGGTACGCCACACAGTATCTCTGAGCTAGCGAAGCATCAGTGTATTTTAGGTACGTCGGACAGCTGGAAGTTTTCCCGTCAGGGCAAACCAGAACTGGTACGTGTTAAGGCGAGAATGCGCTGTAACAGTGGGGTGGCTGTTATTGATGCGGCGTTAAAGGGCCTGGGTATTGCGCAACTGCCAGACTATTACGTTAATCCTTACCTGGACTCTGGCGAATTGGTTGAGGTCATGCCGGGCTACCAGATTGCCGATGAAGGCATCTGGGCGATTTATCCGTCTACTCGGCACCTTTCGCCCAAAGTTCGATTGGTTATCGATGCATTGGTCGAGGCATTACAGTAGAAATGCTTCATTTATTTGCAAATGATAATAATTATTATTTGCAAATGGTTTGAGGTTGGGGTACATTGAGCCTGTACGTAGTTCTTAATAGAAGTCTCTTAACTCTACTAGGACTCTTTCAGCAGGCTCTCATCCACTAGCCTGCTTTTTTTTGCCCGCAGAAAAGTAAACCAGCTCAAAGGTTAATCTGTAGTTGGGTCTTTCCTGGTTAGCCAACTGCGTAAAATAGCCAGTGTAATTAACGGGCGATCGCCATAGAATCCATGGGCTCCGCCGGGCACCACCGCCAGTTCTGCGCCAGGCGCTAAAGCCAGATAATCCTGTACGGTATCGATGCGGGCTGAATCGTACTGACCTACCATAAACAGCGTTGTTAGCGGGTTGATCCCGGCCAGTAAGTGGGTCGCATCATAGGCTTTTAATACACCGGTGGAGGAAAATTCACTCGGGCCCCACATGGCATTGTAAATAACCGGATTAAAGCCATTGCCGCCCACGTTTTCGAAGTAGTCGAGCCTGGCTTTGCTCGGTGTGCCCCGGGTGTAATAAGCGGAATAGAGCTTGGTGTATGCCGCGCTGCAGACGTCGCCTTCTGGCGGCTCAGAAGACTCGCACAATCTAAGGGTGTCCTGAACCGATTGGGGCGCTGCTTTTACCAGCAGGTTGGCGTCCATAATCCAATGGGGTGTGGAGATAAAAGTACCGCCCAACACAGTCGACACCGTATGCTGCGGGTATTTCGCAGTGTATTCCAGCGCCAGTGCGGAGCCCCAACTGTGTCCAACAACATGCCATTTGCCAATGTTCAGGTGCTGCCGAATGGTTTCCAGTGATTCCACAAACCGTTCAACCCGCCAGTTTGCCGGGTCATTGGGTTGTTCAGACTTACCACTGTCGAGTTGGTCGTACATGATGACCATGCGGTCATCAGCCAGTTCAGTCATACCGGCAAAGCCATTGTGTGTGCCGCCCGGTCCGCCGTGAACGAAGATCACAGGCACGGCGTCTTTGTGTTGCAAGCCATTGAGTCTGACATAGACCTTCCCGCCTTCAACCGGCACCATGAGTTCTTTTTCTGGCTGGGCATAAGCTGGTGTGCTGGCATTGGTGGTGGACGATACCAGGCAAACAATGAGCAGGCACATTGTGCCAAGCAGGATTCGAAAGAATGCGGGCATGAAACAAACCTTAACAGTGAAGTCGCAAATCGGGCAGTATAAGAGCCTTTGTGAAGAGGCACCAGTTTACGGTGTTGAGTGACTGGCTGGTGCGACTAATCTTCCGTTCTATTTATGCACAGCGAACTTTACAACCCCACAGGCTTATTTTAGTAAAACAGGTACATACCGAATATTACGTAGTATGCTTTTGTTGGGGTAAATACGACAGATAAACAGGCTGCCTACCGGCTTGTTAAGAATAACAGGATGCGGTTAAACGCACTGGATGAGGAAATACACAATGGAATTTAAAAGGAAGTCGTCGATAACATCGATAGTGTTGCTGACTTTACTGGGTTGCACGTCACAAGATGCCAGCGTTAACACAGCGCCAGCCACACAGCCCGTTGCTGAGGTGCGTCAGGCAGTAGCCGATGACCCTTACCTTTGGTTGGAAGAGGTTGAGGGCGAACAGGCACTGGCGTGGGTGAAAGGGCAAAACAGCCGCACTTTGGCACAACTGCAGGCTGATCCTGTTTACGCTGATTTGGAGGCAAAAGCGCTTGATATTGTGAATGCATCAGAGCGTATTCCCTACGGCAGTATTCGAAATGGCAAGGTGTACAATTTCTGGCAGGACGCGACGAATGTGCGTGGTTTGTGGCGAAGAACCACACTCGAAAGTTACGGCACTGATCAACCCGAGTGGGAAACTATTGTCGATTTTGATGCCTTTGCTAAAGCGGAAGGTAAAAACTGGGTGTACAAAGGTGCAGATTGTTACACCGCAAAAGACATTGCGAACTACAAGTGTTTAGTTAGTTTGTCTGATGGCGGTAAAGATGCCGTGACCGTGCGAGAGTTTGACCTGTCCTCCAAGCAGTTTCTGGATGACGGCTTCATGCTGCCGGAAGCTAAATCCGGCGCGGAGTGGATAGATTATAATACGTTGCTGGTTACAACCGATTGGGGCGGTGACGGCTCCACGCTCACTGAATCCCGTTACCCGTCGGTAGTAAAGCGTTGGACCCGCGGTACGCCACTGGAAGAGGCTGAAACTCTGTTCTCTGCGAATAAAACCGATGTCGGCGCTTTTCCTTTTACTCTGGACAGGGACGATGGCACAAAGGTCGAGGGGGTGGTAGTCGCACCCACTTTCTTTACTCGTGAATACTATATTTTTTCCGGCGCAGATGTTGTTCAGCTGCCTTTGCCAGCGCAGTCTGATTTGGTCGGTTTGTATGAAGAACAGCTATTCTTTACCGTAAAACAGGATTGGACCGTAACGGTAGATGGGGTGGACACCACCTACAATACCGGCAGTCTGTTAGCCATGCCTTTTGTTGTGAGCAGCGAGATTACTCAGGCTACGTTACCGGAAGTGGTGTTTGAGCCGAATGCGCGCCAGGCCATTGAAGGTGTTTCTATGACCAAGGGCCAAATTCTCATGACCCTTAGTGATAATGTGGTGGGTAAAATCTTTGCCATTACCAAAGGGCAAAGCGGTTGGGTCTCGAAGCAGCTGGACCTGCCCGCAAACGGCACTCTGTCGGTGTCTTTTGCCGACCCCGATGAAGATACCGTGTTCGTTAATTATGAAGGGTTTTTAACGCCCGACTCGCTAATGAGCTACTCAGCCTCGACCGGCAAGGTGACTACGCTTAAAAGCCTGCCCAGCTGGTTTGATGCCGATGATCTGGTTGTTGAGCAAAAGCAGGTGGAATCCAAAGACGGCACTATGATCCCTTTCTTTGTGATTCATAAGAAAGGCATCAAACACGACGGTAAAACGCCGACTTTATTGTACGGCTACGGCGGTTTCCAAATTTCTATGCGTCCTAACTACAGCGGTTTACGTGGCAAACTCTGGCTGGAGCGAGGCGGTGCATTTGTGCTTGCCAATATTCGCGGTGGCGGTGAATTCGGACCCAAGTGGCACCAGGCAGGCCTGAAAACAAAACGCCAGGTTATCTACGATGACTTTATTGCTGTGGGCGAATGGCTGATTGACCACAAACTTACGTCGCCTGAGCATCTGGGCATACAAGGCGGATCAAACGGCGGCTTGTTGATGGGTGTAATGCTGACGCAGCGTCCTGATCTCTGGAATGCGGTAATTGTACAGGTACCCCTGCTGGACATGCTGCGCTTCCATTTATTGCTAGCGGGCGCAAGCTGGGTAGGCGAGTACGGCTCTCCTGATGTGCCTGAAGAGCGTGAATGGCTGGAAGCAATGTCGCCATACCACAATTTCGATGCCGGAACCGCGTACCCGGAGCCCTTCTTTGTGACTTCAACTAAAGATGACAGGGTGCACCCTGGCCATGCGCGTAAAATGGCTAAACTGTTTGAAGCGTCAGGGAAGCCTTTCCTGTACTACGAAAACATTGATGGCGGACACTCCGCGGCCGCAAACCAGCAGGAAACGGCACGCCGGGTTGCGCTGGAATTTACCTACCTGACTGAAAAGTTAATGGCTAAATAAAGCGAGCTGAGACGCTGGAGCGCCAGCGTCTCAAATCAAGCCTTAAGACAGGCACAAAAAAAAACGGCGCGTAAAGCGCCGTTAAAGAGAGAAACACATGAAAACCAGGGAGTCGTAGATTATTCGTTATCGAATAATCGACTGCCTATTTCTATTTTACGAGGCTTCTTCGCTTCTGGGATCACTCTTTCCAGGTCGACGTGAAGTAAGCCGTTTTTCAGGTCGGCAGTAAGTACTTTTACATGGTCGCCCAACTGGAATTTGCGTTCAAAGTTGCGCTCAGAGATGCCTTTGTGCAGGAATTTACGCTCCTGAGCGTCTTTCGCATCGACGGTTTTGTTGCTGTTGATGACCAGGGTGTTGTCTTCCACCACAATGTTGATGTCATCTTTGCTAAAACCGGCGATAGCCATAGTAATTCGGTATTTGTCTTCAGCCAGCAACTCAATGTTGTAGGGCGGATAAGAACTTTGTTTTTCCGCGCGGCTGGCAGCATCAACTAATGATGCAAGGTGGTCAGAACCAATGAATGAACGGTAAAGAGGAGATAGATCGATAGTACGCATAGTCATATCCTTGTATAAAGCAATATGTAAAAAGTTATGCCCCGAATTCGGCGGCGGTTGTATCGGCCTTACTGTTAAGCACCGATAATTCCTATATGTGACCGGCCAACGGCTTTTCAAGTAAAAAAGTGAAAATTTTTTTCGACCAGTGCACATTGAGTCACGAGTAATGCTAATTCACAGGCTCTGTGTATACCTGTTAAGCTAGGCTCAATAACGGTTCTAAGGTGGCAAAGAAAGAACCGTTCGCTTTTTCACATTCCTCAAAAATTAAATTAGAAAGAGACATTTATGGTTGCAGTAACTTCCCGTTCTTTACGCGTGCTTTGGCTGGGCGTGATGGTATTCGTTATATCGGCGTGTCAGTCAACAACCGCGCCTGTTTATGGCCCGCAGTTTGCTGACGTGACAGATACTGAAAACGGCTTTACAGCAGTTGTTGTGGCCTATGCACCAGAAATGGAAGGTATATTAGGCCGCATTGAGGCAGACCCGAATGCCAGTATTACCTCAACGGTGACTTACAAAGGCGTTAAATACCGCTTAGGGCAATATCATGAGCAGCCAATTTTAGTGTTTGCCACCGGGATGAGCATTGCCAATGCGTCGATGACTATGCAGATGGCGCTGGATTATTTCCCGGTGAAACAAGTGGTGTATATGGGCATTGCGGGTGCAGTTAATCCAGCCTGGCAACCGGGTGATGTGATTGTACCGGCACGTTGGTACTATCACGATGAAAGTGTGTATGCCAATCCGGACCCGGCTAATCCCGGTCAGTCAGTATTACCAGAATACTACGCGAAGTTCATGCAGGAACAGCCTGCACGCAAGGCCGCAGACCCACATTACCCGAACTACAAGCCGTTTGCCTTTATTCACCCTGACGAAGTGTTGATCATAAAAGACGGGATGGATAAACCGCAGGATACAGCGTATTTCTCTGCCAGCGCCAGACTGCTGGACGCGGCGGAAAAAGCAATGAATGCCATGCCTGCACAGATGATTCTTGAACAGCGCCAAGCCAAATTACATGTAGGCGGCAACGGCGTAACCGGTTCAGTCTTTTTAGATAACCGTGAATATCGCAAATGGACCCGCGAGGTATTCAACGCTGAGGTCACTGAAATGGAGTCAGCAGCAATTGGCCAGGTGTGTACCGTCAACGATGTCGACTGGGTGATCATTCGCGCAATCAGCGATCTGGCCGGTGGTCAGGAAGGCGTGAATGTTGAACATATTTATGACAAAGAAGTCTCTCGCGTCGGTGCAAACGTACTCTTTGCAGTGATGGATGAATTAGCCAAGGCCAATTAATGAATAACAGTGAGAGTCGGTTAACGTGCAGCATATGCAACGGCGTCGTTGCCTTAATACTGATTGCTGCGTTGTTAGTGCCAATACGGGCGATAGCGGAATCGGAACAACATGCCGTTGCCCGGAAATACGCTGCGCTGGTGGGGCGTCTTGCGCTTACTGAGTCGTTGTTCAGTGAAATGTCTCTGCGCTGTGATGTGGATTTTGCGTACACCACGCAACAATATTCCGCTATCGACTACCACCTAAGAATTCATACCGGCATGACGTTTAACCAATGGCAGGCGCAATTCGGTGATGCTGAACAGTCAAACGCCATGGTTGAGCAGGTGATGAATGACACGCTTCGCGATATCGGTGAATGTAACCCGGAAGGTTTACAGCAGTGGTTTGCGGGCATGCAGCAAAATCTGGTCGGTCCTTCAGTCGATGAACTCACTTCACTGCCTTTGGTTTTTGGTTTGCGCGCCCGTTCAGTGAGCGAGCAGGAGGCCGTGGCATTCTTTCGGTCTCAGGTGTTAGCTTACAAAACCCTGAGTGTCGCTGAGATTGTTGGTCTGGCTCGTGGTTTAAGTACCGGCGGCTACCATTACGCGAAAATGGTGTATCTACCCAACATTCAGGTAGATCATCAAAAGGCGGTTACGCTGTATGAGTTCGCTTACCAACAGGAAGCCAGTGCTGAGAATCTCTTCGCGCTGGCACAGGGTAAAGCCAGAGTGGATCGCGATGCGAGTGTGCCGTTGTTTAAGCAAGCGGCCGAAGAAGGGTTATTTGAAGCCCAGCGCTGGTATGGTAACTATTTAGGGTGTCAGGGTAATAAACCCGATGCCCTGTTCTGGCTTCAACAAGCCAAAGACACCAACCCTGAGCAAGCTGAATTCATTGACGACTTCATTATCGAGATTAACGAATTGGGTGAGCCTACCAACTGCATCGACGGCTGGGTTCACTAATCCCTTAAGGAAAACACGATGTCAGACCGGTTTTATTCTTATCAGGTGGCGAATGGGCACGGACTTCCTCACGACCCGTTTAAAGCCATTATTGCGCCGCGCCCAATTGGTTGGATAGCCTCTAAGAGCCTAAACGGTGTAGCAAACCTGGCGCCCTACAGTTTTTTCAATGCATTCAACAACGCACCGCCTATCATCGGCTTCGCCAGCGTGGGCTATAAAGACAGCGTGAAGAACATCGAGGAAACCGGCGAATTTTGCTGGAGTATGGCGACACAGCCGCTGGCAGAAGCCATGAATAATACCAGTAAGCCGGTAGCAGAAGATGTCAGCGAGTTTGAGTTAGCAGGACTTGATCAGGGTGCACCTCACCAGGTTAACGTGCCCTTCGTGGAGGCCAGTCCGGTGTCGATGGAATGCAAGTTAACACAAATTGTGCAGCTTACCGATACCGCACAACAGTCGTTGGATACCTGGGTTGTATTCGGGCAAGTGGTTGCGGTGCATATCGCCCATTCACATCTAAAAGACGGCGCGTTTCAACTGGTAGAAGCACAACCGATCATGCGTGCCGGCGGGCCGGGTGACTACTTTTCAATTAGCGCCGAAAATGGCTTTTTTATGGGGCGGCCGAAGTAGACCGCCGCTATTCAGCGGGTTGGATAAGACGGTAGCCCCTGCCGCGGATAGTCTCAATGACTGGTGTTTTTGTGGGCGATGAGGGAGAGGCGTTTTCAGCAAGCTTCTTGCGCAATCGATTGATATAGACATCCACAACATTGGTTAACGGGTCGTTTTGTGTGCTCCATACCTGACTCAGGATCCGCTCTCGCGACAAAACGGTTTCCGGGCGCTCTATAAAAAATTTAAGCAACAGGAATTCCAGTGTGGTGAGCTGAAGTTCTTGTGCTTGTAACCACACCCGTTGTTTTGCGGGCTCAAGTGTTAGCTGGTGATATTGCACTTTGTCGGTCTGGGACTGACTGGAAGGCCGTCTTCTCAATAACGCATCAATGCGGGCAAGCAGCTCGTCGAAGTCAAACGGCTTGGCAAGATAGTCATCGGCCCCGTGTCGCAGACCTTCAATTCGCTCTTCGGTATCGCCCAACGCCGTTAACATCAGAAATAGCAAGTCAGGGTGGCGTTTACGCCACGTTGGTAAGCTGTACAAGCTGTCATCGGCGCCTATCATGCGGTCGATGATAGCTAGATCCGGTGACACCGATTTTAATTTGTCGGCCATCTCAGTTAGGGTGGCGGCATGGTGGCACTGGTGCCCCTCAGCATTTAAACCACGGGTTAAAAAACTGGCCAGTTGAGGCTCATCTTCCAATATTAACAGCGTAGCCATTTACGACCTCGTATTGGGTAATTCGACGGTAAAACAACAGCCAGAAGGCTCGACATTGTGAGCGCTGATTGTTCCCTGATGGGCATCGGTAATCGCCTTGGCGATTGCTAATCCTAATCCGTTACCCTGGCCGGAACGTGAATCCGACGCACTGAAATATCGCTCAAACACGCGCTTGATGTGTTGCTCGTCCATGCCGGTGCCCTGATCAGTCACCGTAAAACGAATTGCTGCTGGGTTTGCGTAAACTGACAAGACGATTTCACCTTTGTCTGGTGAATGTCCAATGGCATTGTCGAGTAAAATGAGCAGGACCTGACGAATTCGCTCATCGTCAAACACCGCGGTTTCCGCTTGTAATTCTGCACTTACAGTCAGATAGACAGGTTTCCCCGTCACCATGCTGCTGGCACGTTTCTCAACATCGGAGACAAACGTTGATAAGTCTTGCGCGGCAGGCGCAATACGCAACTTACCGGCTTCGGTGCGCGCAATAAACAGTAAGTCGTCTACCAGCTTACTGAGCGCCAACGACTGCTCCAGCACTATGCTCAGCGTTTCCCGCAGTGTGTCATTGTCGGCCTTCTGCCGCAATGTGACCTGCGATTCTCCGCGAATAATGGTAATGGGAGTACGTAATTCATGGCTGATATCGGCCAGAAACTCCCGTCGTGCAGACTCGTTTTGACGAAGCTGATTGTTCGCCTCGGTTAACGCCGTGGTGCGCTGCCCCACTTCATACTCCAACTGTTGCTGATACTGCTTTTCTTGTTGCTGTTGGTTATTTAAGGCGTCGGCCATGGTGTTAAACGCACTGGCGATATCGTCAAACTCCTGGTCGAAGCCGCGGGGAATGCGATAATCGTAGTTGCCCTTCGCCACAGCTTCTGCCCCCAGCCGAATCGATTGCAGAGGTTGGTATAAAATACCGAGCAGCCAGTAACAGCCGTAAATGACCACGGGCACAGACAACGTAGCTAACAGAATGGAGTAACCCAGAATAGATTGGTTTGTCGCATCAATCCTGGCCTCCAGATAGGTGACGACCTTTGACTGACGATTCACCGCTGCATTGATTGCCTCGCGAAACTGGTTGTCTATGGTGACTTCGAGTAAATACTGAATTCGGCTCTCTTTGCTCAGGTCGCCCTGGCTGTACTGGGCAATAATGACACGAAAATCGCTGATGATGCTGTCGAGCAATTGCTCCAGGGCTTCGGTATCTTCCACCGAACCTTTGGTTACCTGCTCACCCAGCGCCTGGCGTTGTTGCGCTTCCAGCGTTTTTATTTTCAGTAGCGAGGACTCGATGATTTTCCGTTTATTGCGGACTTCCGCCTGATTAGCGCCTTTGCCAAAAATAAGCTCATCGGTGAGTTGCTTAAACAAACGGTAGGACACGCTGGACAGCAACAAGTGCTCCTGAAGCAGAGACTGCGCAATGGCATTTTGTGTCAGATTTGCGCGGGTAGTGTACGACGATATGGCTACCAGCGCTGAAGTGGCAACTAACAGCGTTGCCATGACCATGGCGAATATCGTAAGCTTTTTCTTATACATACTTGGTATTCTGGCGACGGCATTGAAAAGCCGCCGCGCCTGCCAGTTTGAATGCTACCCGTTAAAAGGGAGTGATGAGTGATGCAGCACTATCTTCACATCGCCCGATTCGTCCAGTCGGTACCCAAAGGTGTACTCAACCTTCACTTCTTCATTATTGATTGTAGTAAAAAAGTAGTTACCCATAGCCAGAGCAATGTCATCCATTACCAGAATATCGTGGTTATCAAAACGCACATTGGTCCAGGGATTAATGGCAAAGCCATTATCTTCATTTACTACGCCTGTAACGAAATACGAATGGGCTTCCTCAAAAGTTTCATGAAACTGGTCTGATTTTGCTTTGGTTGGCTTAAACAGTACGCCGTACTTTTCGTAGTCGTACAATTCGCTGATCATTTTCTTAGCGTAGGCCGCGTAGTCTTGATTAGACAGTTTTGCCTCACCAATGGACACAATGCCCTGAGCCCAGCGCGACTGCGCGTCAGTGATCATGTCTTCTGTTATTTGATTTGCGCTAGCGTTGGCCGCTGTTAGTGCCAGTGTTACGAATGAAAGTGAACAAGCCATGCGTTTCATAATGATGTCTCCAATCTCAACGTTCGGGATCATCTTATGTCACGCACTGTGAAAAAAGCTTTTAAGTAACATTAACAGAACATGAAAAAGAACGCGTTAACTGGCGTTAGTGCATAACTGATCGCGGCCGTTGCGCTTGGCTTTGTAAAGCAGTTCATCGGCTTGATTTATCAGGCTGGCCACGTCGGTTTGCCCGTCTGCCTGCACCGCACCCATACTAAACGTGACGTTGAGGGTTTGAGTGCCAATGTCGATTTCAGCGACGGCCTTTCGCAGTCGTTCGAACAAGCCGTTGGTGGCGGAGAGTTCGGTTGAGGGCAACACGAACAGCCACTCTTCACCGCCCCACCGGCCTACTGCGTCGTGCTGACGTATCAGTAATTTAGCGCGCTCAGCAAAGGTGGTAAGCACAATATCACCGGCATCATGGCCGTAGGTGTCATTCACCGATTTGAAATGGTCAATATCGGCCAGTGCCAGTACAAAGGGCTTATTGGTTTGAGCAAATTCGTTACGTACCTGCTCGGCGTAATCCTGAACGGCACGGCGGTTCAACACCTGGGTGAGGCCGTCGGTGTTTGCCAGGTGTTCGAAGCGCTTTGCGTCTTTGTGTTTACGCACAAACAGCAGGACCAGAATGGCCAGACAGAGTAACGAACATACCAGTGCCAGCAAATAAATAAGCTGCTGCTGCGACTGTTTTTCAACCTTGAGGTTTTGCAGTGCCGTTTGTTGTCTTGCCGACTCAAGTGCTTTGGCCTGTTCAATTAATTGGAAGCTGGCATATTCCCGTGCCAGCGCTTTGTTACGTGACACCGTTTGATTCAGGGCCTGCGCCTGTTCGTAAAACGCTGACGCTGCCTGCCAGTCGCCATTTTCATTTGCGCGATTGGCGTTTAACGTGGTCAGCGTTAGCTGATCGGCGCTGGCCATCGCGTTGATTGGTAACGTGCTTAACCATGTCATTGCTGATTCACGTTGTGCATTCGTGCCGTGCTGAGCGAGATAGAGTTGCAGTGAGAGTATAAGCGCATTATTGCCAGCCTGTTCGGCATGGGCGACGGCTTGCTCTGCATAGTCTGTAGCAACCTGAATCTGGTTTTCTTCGGTGGCCTGTTTCGCCAACACAAAGGTGGCCCGGGCCTGAACGGAATGGCTCACCGATTGCCTTTTTGGGCTGCGTAACAGCGCCAGCACTTCGCTCAGCTGTGCTTCATCTCGAGGGGTATGCCATAAGTGGACCGCGGCTTGAAGCGCCAGGTTGTTGTCATCGTGAATCAGTAACGGAGTGAGCAGGTCGCGCACCGACTGAAAGAAGCCTATTCTAAAATGAATGTCGGCGACCGCGAGTTGGGCGTCGGCCAGCGGTTTACCCGATAACTGAGGAAGGAGTTCACTGGTCAGCAGGTGTGTGAGTGCCAGCGCTTGCTTAACATCGTCGGTGCGCAGGGCGTACTTGGCTAACAACTGGGTGTATAGGGCCAGTTGCGCAATATTGTCATTTACCGATAGCTGGGTTAGCAGCCGCTGTGCAGATTCGGCGGGGGCGGAAAGGGTAACGTCCTGCAAATACAGGTAAATACGCAAGGCATCGTAGTGCTGCATTTCTTCCGGGACCATTCTGGTCACACATTCGGTAGCCGGTAGCGCTTGCTGAAGTTGCTGCAGCTCGTGGGTGTAAACCGCAGTGTAGAATGTGTTTGGAGTGAATACTGAGGAATCAGGGCAGTCTTGTTGCGCTTGCAGTGACATACTGCACGTCAGGGTGAACACCGCAATGAAAAAGGCAATAAGTCTGTTGGTGGGCACCCGGCATTCCCTCATGTTGTTTCTACCGCACGGTTCGGATCACGCGAATAGTGGCTGTGGCTAATTTTACTTCCAGTAAGAAGAGTAGCAGTGCAAAGATAAGTAGCAACATTGCCAGAATAAATAAGGTGATGACCAACACATTGAGCTTTACCTGCCATAACTCACCGGCAAACAGGCTCACGATCACGCTACACACCATAAATGCAGAGGCGGTACAAAAGCCAATTGCCCAGTTGATTAACTTCACCCGCTTCCACAGCAAAATGATTTCAGACTTGAGTCGTCCGCTTTCCTGTTCCGAGGATATTGTGACAATTTCTTTTTCTGCCGAACGCACCCGGTCAGTAATGCGTCCCAGACGCCCTGACATCACATTCAGAAAACCGGCTATACCCGCCAGTAAAAACACCGGGGCAACGGCAATTTCAATTAAGGTAGATAACGACGGGATCAACGCTTCCATGGGCAAAGTCAGATACTGAAAAGCTGAAGTAAATGGGTAATTTACCAAGCATAATCAATATTATGCTGCGATACCAGAATAGCGGTGCACAACATGACTAAAGGTGAATAGGCCTGGCTGGGACTTTACAGCTGTGCGTGCTTGCGGATCAGGTTGTGGTAGACGTGATGCAAACTGTCCAACTGTGCCCTTGCTACGCTGTCGTTGTTTGCCAATTGCTGAATGTTCTGGTCCAGCTCGTACAGGATTTCCCGGATATGGGTGTCTGACACCAGACTTTGCATCCAGGTAATTGCCGCAATACGAACACCGCTGGTGACCGGTGTAACTTTATGTAAGCTACTCGACGGATAGGTTACCGCATCGCCAGCCTGAGGCTTTACGCGCTGCTCGCCAAACTCAGTTTGAATAACCAGTTCGCCACCTTCGTATTCATTGGGTTCTGACAAGAACAATGTCATCGACATGTCTGAACGCAATACTTCCGGGGAATTGGGGATACGCATAATGGCACCGTCTACGTGAAACCCATAGGTTTCGCCGTTGGTGTAGCGGTTAAAACAGGGGGGAAAGATTTTTTGCGGTAATACCGCAGACACCAGCTTGGGTGTCTCGCCGTATTTGGCCAATAACGCATTGGCTAGTTGTTTCACTGTGTCGTCGTTGGCATCGGCCTGGGCGTTGTCCTTAACACTGGCAGACATACCCATGGCCGTGCCCTTACCGTCCAGCCACGGTACTTGATCGAGATGCTGACGAAAAGCGTTAACTTCATCTTTGGTTAGCAGTTTCTCGATCAAGACCATGTGGTAATCCTTAGAATTGGTAAGTAACGTTGGCGCGCAGTGACTGACGGTCACCGATGTACATAAACTTCGGCGCTCGGTAAGTGGAGGTATAGTATTCTTTGTCGAATACGTTGCCAAGGTTTACACGAACCGTCAGGTCTTCTGTCATGTTGTACAGCGCAAACAGGTTAACCAGGCTGTAAGACGGGACTTCCGGGCCGTTTGAACCTGTGTCAGGCTGGCCGCCGGTCATTTTGTCTTTGTAAGTGAAGTCACCACCGAAGGCGAAGTCTTCAGTCAACTGATAACGGGCCTGAGCGTAGAAGCTCTTGTTGGCGAACAAGGCCAGCGGCAAACCTACGCTGTCCGGACTGGACGCAGATTCTAAAATTTCAGAATCCATTACAGCACCGTTGATCTGGATGCTCAGGTTTTCTGTTACCTGACCATTTACCGCTACCTCAACACCGGTCACTTCGTTCTTACCTGTGTTCAGTGCACCGGTTACGTCGTAGCCGCGGCCTGAACCTTCCATAACGTCATCTTTAGTCAGCTTGAATGCCGCAATCTGAACGAACAACGACTCATCGATCAGTGACATCTTTGTACCGATTTCGATGTTTTGTACATTTTCAGGATCCGCAGCTGCGTTGCCGTCTGAATCGGTACATACACCACCGTAACCACAGTTACCGCCCACATCTGACTCACCGCCATTGATGTTCGACGCGGTACCGTATGATGCGTAAAGGTTGATGTCATCGACGACTTCATACACAACACCTAAGTGGCCGTTAACCAGAGTGTCGTCGAAGGCATATAGCGCTTCGCCGTTGCGGCCATTCGTGTTGTTGCTGTAGTCATAGGAGTCGATACGAATACCAGCGAACACCATTAACGCTTCGGTTAACTGGATGGTATCCATGACTGACACAGCACTGACTTCGTAGCTGTAGTCTGCGGTAAAGTCGCCTTCGTAGGCTGCTGAGCGGTCGATAACAGTATTCAGACCAGCCACCGCATTACCGCTGGCATCAAGGCCACAGAACGTATTACTAACACCGCCGCGGCCAGAAGCCCAACAGTTTGCGACCGACGCTGAACCAGTATCGGCATAGCGGCCGTTCAGTACAGAGTAATCGGCGTATTCGGCGCTGAATAACAGCTTGTGCTCAATATCACCAGTGGTGACATTACCGAACAGGTTTAACTGGGTGGCAAAGTGTTCGACGTCCTGCCAGTTAGAATGTGTGCCAAACGTGAAAGTGGTGTAACCATTGGTTCCGTTGGTGGCATCGTCCTCAGTGGCATAGCCGGTTGTCCCGCCAGCACTGGTAGCCAGATAACCGTTGTCGGTTTTACCGTATCGGGTAATGTTGTAGATTTTCCAGTCGTCGTTGATTTCGTATTCAACGCGCACTGTGCCCGACAGTGCCTCAGAAGTCAGAAAGTCGCCTTTTTGCGCATACACCGGAATATCTTCAAATATTACGCCGTCTACTGCTGTTGAACCCAGGTCAGGTACGTCTTCAGCTTTCAGGTAATAAACGTCTGCCCACACTTTGGTTTTATGCAGATCATCATACAATCCGGATAA
>NZ_CFIDRX010000010.1:41616-48238 GCF_984433645.1 Marisediminitalea sp. | reverse complement strand
CGTGCAAGAGCAGCATGGATTCTTAACACAAGAATTGATGGATGCCGTCGCTGACCTGCCAGAAATTCGGGGAAGTCCTTCTTACACCGTATTGTTCAAACAACGTCTGCAGGTCCTGTTTATTTTTCAGGGCAGTGACTTGCTCATAAAACTGAGGAAGTTGCGTTTGTTTGAAGTGGAAGATCGCGTTCGGGTGGGACGTAGCGAACCCATACGCTACTGTTAACGTGTCTTCTTCCGGCAAGCGTCGTTCTTTCTCGGCAAGAATGTGAGAGATGTTGGTATAGGCATTATTGCGCAGCAAAGTATAAACATGCACCTCTTCACCATTTTCGCTTTCAACCAACACAATGCTGCTTTGAGGTAAATAGGAAGCCGGCTTACCGCTGAACTGATTAAGAGAAGTCAGCGCCTTTAATGAATCCGTGTCGGTAAACCCATTTTCAAGAAGATGGGTACGACTAAGCACGCTGCCCAAATGTGTTTCTACCCGCTTATACAGCTCATTGAGTGGATTATTCGTTGTGTAAGTCAGCGCGGTCTCACCCAGTAATTGGTGTCCTTCTGCAACATACCTTTCTACCGAGCTCACATCGCCCCGATACCAATGATTCCATACTTTTTGCCGCTCCTGCTGGGGTAGCAGGGTAAGAAAATTAAACTCGCCTTCCATGCGCAGAAAATCCATATACATGCGGCTGTTTAACTGATGTCCCAGATTGCCGTAGACATCGTATCCCGCTACCAACAAGTAGTGGATTCGCTCAAATAACGGATAGGTGAGAATCCATGCCGTTTGCGGTTTATCTCCTACGAGGCCTTTCACCACGCTTGCCGCATCGTTATGGCGGAATATAGTCAGGCCCGCATTGTCGTTGTTGCCATCACCCTGCCAAATCAGATTTAAATCGATATTTACTGCTTTCAGCGCGTTATTTTTTATATAGTCGTTTCGCGCTTCAAGATAATCGTGTTCCTGTTTTGCGTAGCGGATCCAATTCGTTGGTAAGGCATTACTTTCTGCTTCCGCCGGCAGGCTTATGTGGTGTCTCGCCTTGCGCAGGAACGCATCCTGCTGCTCAATTAATTCACTGGTTGGATTTAAAAACATCACCCAAAAATGATCGTTAATCACGTTTAGCGCTATCTGCCCACGACACACCGGCCCTTTTATAAACTGCATAATGGTGTACTGCGCTTCATCAATCATAAAACGGTATCGGGACGATACCGGCAATTGAGCGAAGGTAACAAAGGGGTTGGACGCGACTTCAGGCTCGTATCCAGGCAACTCTGTTACCGCATAGTCAGTCTCAAAGAACCATTCACGCCACTTTTTCATACGCTTGTTGTCCAGCAGGATAGGCATATGAAGTTTACTTACCACCGTATTTTTAACCGGCATAAACCGGTAATACACTCGCTGTGAATCTGCATTTTCGTCCTCATAGGGAGAGCTGAATGGGCGACGCGTAGCCAGCGGTCTAAATGGATATCCAGGCGGTGTTAAAGCCCTTTGCAAGGAGTAAAAGCGGGTGTCACCTTGTTCATCCTTAAAGTAAATATGCGCGATGAATAAGTGCTCATACAGGTAACGCCCCACCAGCTGCCCTTTCAGCGATTCCTGATTTAAAAACGCTTCCCACTGTGAAATACCTCGTTCGTCAGCATCGGAGATCACCACAGGTTTGGACGCTGGTGCGCCATCCTGAAGCCATTGTATTAACGTGTTGTGTTCTGAATCGCTGATCGCCGGTAAACCATATGGCATTCCCCATTCAGGATGGTCCTTCTGATACTGGCCAAACTCGTCAATAGTGGGGCACTGCAAATCCCGGTTTATGTCGAATTCGAACTTGTCTCCCAATGGTTGATTAGTATTGGTGGGATGAGACTTTTTTAATGCCAGCATAGAGGCAAGCACACTGTTATTCAGCTGATTGTTGCCAACACTGACTTCATCAAGCACCGGAAAAAAGTCTTTTTCCCGCCACTCTCCCGGTGTCAGGGCGTCTATAAATAAACGAGAGGGAGCGTCAGCCAATAAACGGTCGCCATGGTAAACCGGTGATTTGTTCGCACCTCTGGCGATACCGTCAAAGCTGCCTAGTTTTAGCTGACACGGCGCGTCGTAGCAGGCATGGCATACCACACAGCGTTTGTCTAAAACGGGTTGGACCTGCTCGGCAAAACGATTGTCTTTATCGTAGGACGGATTGTCGTATGGGGATGCGGGAACACTGTCGGCAGAGAGTGTTGGGCTGCAGGCTGATAGTGTCAACAACGACAATAACCAGATTATTTTTATTGCTCTCATAGGCCGTGACTCATCGCAATTGATTATACTCGGGAAGATAGTAACTGTTTTTATAAGTAGTCCCTAACGTTCTTTAGAAGAACGGAAACCAACTTTGAACGTTATACCTTTGCCCCATTTCGGTTTTCCTATGCCCTTTCATGGGCATCCCACGTTCATTAAGCGTTTGCGTAATCCCAACACTTATTTAGATTCAAGCAGCTTAATCCAGTGCGGAAACACGCCCAGGTTTTCCAATATTATTTTTACACTCATCAGAATAGGCACCGCCAGAAGTGCGCCAACGACGCCCCAAAGCCAGCCCATAATGGCTATCCATAAAATGATAAGGAGTGGATTTAGTCGCATACTTTTGCCTAACACGGAAGGGGTAATTAACTGAGACTCCAATACGTTAAGACAGAAGAAAGCGAAAGGTGGCAAGAATGCCGTGCAGGTCAATCCATACTGCACGGCGCCCGCAACAAGCAAAATACTGCAACTCACCAGCCCGCCCAGGTATGGCACAAAATTCATCAAGGCCACGAGTGCGCCCCAAAGCATTGCGTCGTCTATTCCCAGGTAAGTAAATATCACCGCCGTGCTCACGCCCAACAGAAAATTGATCATGCTAATAGTAACGATGTAAGCAGACAGCTCACTTTGAATTTGGCCCACCAGCACGACCGTGCGCTGCCGGTCGGTTACCACCGGGAAATCCCGAATGAATACACCGAAAAGCCCGGGTCCGAATACCAGTAAGAAGAAAATCAAAATCAGACAGGCAAACGCCTGAGCGATCAACAAAGGGGCGCTACCTAACATCGCGATGCCCATTTCAATACTGTTTTGCTTGATCTGTTCAGTGACCGAACTGTCGTCTTCCGGGTTGGGCTCTGGCTTTTCTTCATCGTTAAACCAACTGAAGAAGGATGAACTCTCCTGCTTTGGCTCGGGCGATGTGTTTTCTGCACCGGCTTTCAGCGTCTCGCTGATCTCTTCGATTTCTTCGGTTATTTGGCCTGCAATCTCAGGCAAGGAATGCATCCAGCGCTCGGCGGGCTCTGCTAATTCCAGACCCAAAAACGTAAAGGGCGTTACCAGCAACGCCATTAACAGTGCCGCAGACAGCGTGCGCGGGACATAATACTTTTTCGCCAGCGTCACCAACGGGCTTAACAACAGGGCTATAAACGCCGAGAAAAACAAGGGGATTAATAGCGACTTGGCAAGGAACAATGTATAGATAGCGGCCAGTAAAAGAAGCGCTTTGAGCAACCAGACCTGGCTGTTTTTGGTTTGCACCGGTATAGCTTGTGCTTCATGCTGCTCCTGATTCCCTGTCGTTTCGTTATCCATCTTTCTGCCTGTTAGTTGTTATCCGTTCACATTAACAGAATAAGTAATGTAGTCATTCATTTAATTAGTAGGGCAACATCCCCTGATAATTCAGAACACGAGTGAAATTCGTGGGACAGATCTATTCACCCGTTAACCGGTTTTACCGCCTGGTTCGTCAAACGGCATCTGTGCTTTCAGCCAGTCGCAAAACACCTTGATTCGTTTGTGTTTTGGTGAATTTTTCAGGTAAACCAAGTGCGCTTTCCAACTCACCGGATGTGGGAAGTCCACCGGGACCACCAGTTGCCCGGACTTCAGGTACTCCCCAACCATAATGTCTGAAGCCAGCATCACGCCATGCCCGGCCAACACAGCGCTTAACGCCAGATCGCTCGAGGTAACTTCGGTTTTACTTAGTGAAGTGTGATGAATATCTACACGGGCAGATTCGAACCAGGTTTCCCAATTCACCCTATTTTCATGGGCAAGACTAAAGAGTCTTGCAGATAGCAGATCTTTTGGGTGCATTGCAGAGAGTCGGGCCGCAACAGACGGTGCACAGACGGGGAATACCGGATTATCGCCTATTTGCTCAACCACGAGTGACGGTCTGTGTAAATGCGTACTGCTGGTACTAAAGCGAATAGCGACATCTATTTTCCCATCGTTGAGATCTTCTACCCGGTTTGAGCCCAGCACGTTGATATTAATGTGCGACTGCGCGGTGTAAAAGTCGATTAAACGCGGAACCAGCCACAAGGCGCAAAATGCCTGTGTAGAACTGACGGTTAGCGCACCTTCTACCGGCGCTTCCTGAACCTGATTCAGCCCTTCTACGATATCGGAAAAACCGCGCTGACAAGACGCCAGTAACACTTTACCCTGAGCAGTCAGCGCCATATTTCGCGCTTGCCGGGTAAATAGCCTTACGTTCAGACAGTCTTCCAACTGACGCATTTTTTGGCTCACCGCCGCTTGTGAAATCGCCAGTTCTTCTGCTGCTTTACTGTAGCTTTGATGCCGCGCCGCTACCTCAAAACACAGCAGGTTGTTCAGCCACCTGAGACGCTTATCCATGCCACCTCAATAACATAACCTGTACTTATATGTGATGTTAGGATTGATCGTTGGTGATGTAAAGGGCAAACCGCCACACTGTTCATACCGTAACCCTTACAAGGAATAAGCAGGATGAACAAAGAAAGCACCGCAGAAATAAAGCACCGTGAGACAGAGTCTAAAGACAGAAGTGCCGATCAGCCGGTAAACAATTACCGCAACCAAACAAAATTAAACTACTGGCTGAGCATCATTGGAAATAAGCTTAGCTTATCTTCGTGGAGTGTTGTGAAATAATGAAACCCAGCAAGACAGCAAAGCGGGGATGAACACCATTACTGTTCACCCCGCATTGGTTGCGCTTATAGTTTATAACGGCGTTCTAATGGGCCCAGGTAGCTGGGTTTAAGATCACCGGTATCCACTACCACCTTTTGCAACACCGCGCCCGGTGTCAAACCGTAAACCGTTAAGGTATAGCGTCCGGGTTTATCAACGGGCAATGTTGCAGTAAGGGTTTTCACATTGTTTAGCACACCTTGCTCCCAGGCTTTCTTGTCTGACTGTTCAGGTAAACTCACTGAACCCAGCAGCTTATCATCCAATGCAATTGCCAATTGTATGCCGGTTGCTGCGTCAAAGGGCAACGACGGCGACAACTGCAAAGACAGTGAAAATTCACCGCTCGAGGTAAAATACAGTGGGAATTGTAATGCTGGTGCGTTTCCGGTATCCAGTAAGGCATGGGGTTCGACAGCCGTACGCATCGCTGCTCCGGTGCGCCCGTGCAACGATACCCGGCGCCATTCGCCCGCCTCGCCATTCAGAATGGTTGCACTGGTGGCATTGGCTGCGATGTAACCGTCGCCTTCAATAAAGTCGCCAGGCTGCGGACTCTGTAACAGGTCGGGTTTAACCGCAACAACGTCAATACTTGCTCCACCCCACCCAGTGCCAGACACAAATACGCTGCCGGTGTGCTCGCCTGCGGGCAGTTTCTGCCAGTCAATGCTGACCGATACCTGCTCTTCTGCAGTTAACGCTCCGCCTTGTTTATCGACAAGAATCCAGTCGTGAGACGTTTTCGCTTTCCAGTTAAACGTCTTGCCCTGGCGGTTATACACGGTGACGGTGCGCGATGACTCGCCAAAAGGGGTAAACGTGGGCAATGTCAGGGGTTTACCCTGCCCTTCGTTTGCCGGCCAGTAAAAGCGACTACCTTCCACGGCGACGCCCATATCAGCCACGGCAGGCGTGGCCAAGGCTTTGGTGTGAACAACAGGCGGCAGGTTTGCAGGAGGATTACGCCAGTGTACAAACCCGATATGCGGTTGCGACATCATGTGATTCCATTTGCCGCCTCTCAACTCATGATAAGCATCACGCAACTGCTCATCCCGGGCAAACCAGCCATTTACTTTTGCCGCCATCTCGTTTGTGGTGCTGCGGTCCTGTTCTGCATAGAGGCGATTAAGCGCCTGTGCATGATTCAGCTCAAACATTGTTTGTGAAGCCCACAGCGGGTAGCCGACCAACTGGAAAAAGCTGTCGCGGTAGGCACTGTCAATGTCTGCATGGATTTTCTCTGCCAGCGCAGCTGCGTCCGCCAGTTCTGCGCTGATCCGACTGGCTTCGTTGTAATTCAGCACACTGTAAGTATCGGGCGCAATCGCGGCGGGTTTTCTTCTGCCGTTGTGCAATGTGTAGGTATTCAGTAACCGGGTAATCTCGTCTGTGTACTGACCATTAAACTGTTTACGTACCCACTCACGAGTAAAGCTGGCCGGCGAAGTTTCATCAAACGCCGAAGGATCCCAGGCTTGGGCCAGAAAGAAACTAATGGGTAACTCCATCGGTTTCAGATCGCCTACATTAGTGATCCAAATACGGTCTGCACCATAGTCCCAGGCCAGATTCATTTGCTCC
>NZ_CFIDRX010000010.1:29081-41606 GCF_984433645.1 Marisediminitalea sp. | reverse complement strand
AACGGCACAGTATTGATCCAGCGGTATGAGCGCGGCCCGCCGACATAGTCAAAATGATAATACACACCCGCCCCGCCTTGTCGTCCAAGTTCGTCGCTGGTAGGCAAACGGCGTACGTTGCCGAAGTTATCATCGGCCCAGAGTAACGTTACATCGTCAGGTACACGCATACCGCGTTCATAAAAGCCCTGCACTTCTTTGTACAATGCCCAAACCTGAGGGATCTCATCGATTGGTTTGTCTATGTGCTTAGCCAGTATTTCCCGCTGGTCGGCAACAATGCGCTCCAACAGGCCAATATTTTCGCCTTCGCTCATTGGCGTATCAGCCTGTCCTCGCATGCCCATGGTAAAAATTGCGTCCTTGTCTTTATAACGCTTGGCACCCTCAACCCAGAACTCATAGAGCTTGTCTGGGTTTGTCGAATACTCCCAGGGGCCACTACCATAACGATTCCATTCCTTATCGGCTCGCATCATGGGCTCGTGGTGTGATGTGCTCATCACTATGCCCATTTCATGGGCCAGATACATGTTCTGCGGATCGTCATCGGCAAATGCATTGTTCCACATCGCGGGCCATAAAAAGTTAGCTTTTGAACGCAACAAAAGTTCAAACACATGGCGATAAAACGTCGCGTTGTAGCCACCGAATTTTTCGTGGGTCCAATTGGTTAATGCCGGCGCTTCATCATTCAGGAAGATGCCGCGGTATTTCACTTTTGGCGCATCACTCACCTGTGAACCGGCGGCAATGTACACACCATCACGCTGCACGACTGGCACATCTGCCCACCAGTACCAGGGTGATACGCCCATTTTTTCCGACAAATCATAGATGCCGTAAATGACGCCTCTACGATCAAACCCACTGATGACCCAGGCTTGCTCCACACCATCAAATGGGTGTTGTACGTGAGCCAGCTGATAGCCTTCCCATTGATTGGCATTTTCTTCAATGCTGAGGGTACCGTCAGCAAATAATCGATCTACAGGTGCAGCAGCGCCTCGCTCACCAATGATGATCACCTGTCCGGATAGTGTCTGGGCATCATGAACAATAACCGGAGTAAGGCCGGTTACCTTGTGAATATCAGACTGCAGGTTTTTCGCTGCCAGAAGAATGCCGGGGCTTGCATTCGGGTCGACCCAAATACTCGCGACCTTGCCACTCGCCTTATCTGCCACCACAAATGACTGAGAGTCTGGTGAAAAAGACACATAGGCCATAACGGGTGATACCGCACTGACAACCAGGGCGCAAATAATAACAATACACTGCTTAAACATGTCTTACTCCGTTAGTCTTTTCGGCTGTGCAGGCCCAGCGTTGTGCCTACAAAGCCACCGGCTTTATTTGTACTTAACCAGGTCGCATCCATCGCCGGCGAGGATGTATTTGCCGTTTTTTCCAGCATTGAGGTCCATCCTCTGGATGTGCGAAAATCAAAATAAATCCGCTCTTTATCACCACGAATACGCAGGGTTATCGCTTCAGGCTGCATCGCTTTCAGTCTATGCGTAGCAACCGTTGAGGTTTTGCCGTCGACAGTGCGCTCTACAAAAAGCTGTGTGCCGGCAGTTGTATAACGCGCACCAAAATAATAGTGAAATGCCTCACTTTGAAATGCAGCAAGCCCACCGCTCACACCCGTGCTGTCAGGCAAATACATCTCGGTTTCAACCGCGTATTCTGCGGCTGATTGATGTACACCCAAATAACTGACATCACCTTTACTGGTAAGCGGTTCACGCAACGGCGTCAGTGTCATCCGGCCGCCCTGAATATGCACCCAGTCCCGATTAAAGCTGCGTAGACCTTGCCAGCGCAATCCCAATTCCACATCCGTAAAGTCTTCACGCCAGCTATAAAATGCGGTGCTTTCGCTTTTAATATCCGGGTAGGGTTTAGGCAATGTAACCGGTATCGGCTTACCGGATGGCAGTATCATTGGCCATCCCGCCTGCCACGTCATAGGCAGCAAGAAGGTTTCTCGGCCCGTGTTATACCAGTCATTCAAATAAGGACGTGTCGCTAAGAAGACGCTCCACCAGCGTCCATCTGGGCCCTGAATAAAGTCAGCATGACCCGCAGCGTCCACCGCATCTGGCCGAGGCAACGGCAAATCCCGTTGGGTCAGAATGGGGTTGTTTTGATACGGTACAAACGCCTCTCTCAGCGAACGCGTACGAAATACCACCTGGGAATGCTGTGGACCGGTTCCTCCCTCTGCGCAGGTTAAATAATACCAGCCGTCTTTTTTGTATATATGCGGACCTTCAATCCATACCGGCTTCTGACTAATATCCACGCCGCCGTTTACCAATAACTTGCGCGACGACGGCACGACTTTCATGGTTTTCAGGTCAAACTCCCACAACCAGATTGCCCGATGACCGTTGTACAAAGGCTCTCCCGGTGGCGCATCATTGTGGGCAATGTAGGCTTTGCCGTTATCATCAAAAAAGATATCCGGGTCAATTCCACCCACTTCTGGTAGCCAGACAGGCTCAGACCATGGGCCTGCAGGGTCCGTCGCGGTTAATATGAAATTTCCCCCACTGTCTACCGCCGTGGTAATCAGGTAAAACACACCATCATGGTAGCGCAAGGTGGGAGCAAAAATGCCTCTGGAAATCCCAAGCCCGGTAAAGGAGGTCTGTGACGCGCGATCCAGCGCATAACCCACAAGCTTCCAGTCAGTCAGATTTTTACTATGAAAAACCGGTAAACCCGGGGTATACGAGAACGAGGAATTAACCAGGTAGTAGTCATCCCCTTTTTTTGTAATCGATGGGTCTGGGTAGTATCCCGGTAATACCGGGTTTTTAAATTGCGTCTCTTCGACTTCGTACAGCGCGGGCGGCGTGTCGTACCGAAACCAGTCAAACTCTACTGCGTCAGTTGCTGACGCCCCCGGCAGATACAAACCGATCAACGAGAGCGCTGATATCACTTTTTTCTTCACGTTATAACTTCATTCAATACGTTATGTAATCTGGCATTTAACGTGAAAGCGCGCGGCGCTTCAATGAAGCGGCTTTATGAAATAAAACTTTCGTAGTTGCGTTTTTTATGAATGAAATGTTATTGCCCTGATTGGCCCGTTGAAATAAAAAAACGCCCGCTTCGACACGCGAAGCGGGCGCTTTGTTAACCCTCTGACACTGGACTTTAAGACACTTGTAATACCAGGCTGTCTTCTTCGTCATTGTTTTTCATAGCATCACGATATTCTTTAGGCGTCTGGTTAAAGTGCTTTTTGAATACGGCATACATGTATTGCAGTGACGGATATCCGCATATCTTGGCAATTTGCGATGTTGCTTCATTACTGTTTTCCAGCATCTTACAGGCACGCTGTAGTTTCTCGTTGTGGATTTCCGTATGGATACTGTGACCGCGCTCTTCACGGAACCGATTTTCCAGGTTTGAACGCGACACACCTACATAATCCAGCACCTGCTCTACTTTAATGCCTCGACAGGCATTCTGACGAATATAGTGCATTGCCTGCATTACATGTGGGTCGCTGATGGCTTTGAAGTCGGTCGACTGTCGCTCAGCCACACATTCAGGTGCAATTAAAATCGGCTTTTTCGGCGGGTTATGCCCTTTCAGCATTTTGTGCAACAGGCGCGCTGCCTGCTCCCCCAACTCAAAACAGCCCTGGCGTACTGAACTCAAACTCACGCGGCTTAGGTATCTGGCTAACTCGTCGTCATCAATACCAATCACCGACATCTTGTCCGGGATGATCATACCGATGTGGTCGCACACCTGAAGTAAATGCCGTGCTCGCGAGTCGGTCACGGCAATAATCCCAATGGGTGTAGGCAGGCTTTTCAGCCAGTCTGCCAAACGCTTGGTGGTGTATTGCCAGGTCTCAGGACGTACAGGATGTCCACGGTACACGTAGCATTCGTACCCCTGAGAGCGGGTAATTTCCAACACAGCATTCTCACGCTCCTGTGCCCAGCGCGCGTGCTCGTTTACCGGGGCGCCATAAAACGCAAAGCGCTGAATACCTTTCTGGCGAAGATGCTCAAAGGCCGCTTGTACCAGTGCGTGATTATCTGTTGCCACATAAGGAACGTCCGGATAATCAGCCGGGTTGGCGTACGAGCCACCGATCCCCACTACCGGCACCTTGGCTTTCTGCAAGGCAGCCTGAATTTCCGGATTATCGTAATCGGCAATAATGCCGTCACCGCTCCATTCGTCCAGATGCTCAAGACGGGCCATAAAATCTTCTTCCAGATATAAGTCCCAGTCTACCTTAGACGTTTGCAGGTAATCCCCAACACCGGCGATAACCCGGCGGTCGTATACTTTATTGGCGTTAAATAGCAATGTAATGCTGTGTTTTTGTTCAAACATGTGATGTGCCCCGTTGAACTAAATTCAGTAAATATTTTTTATGTTTTTTACTTACATCCAGCATACTAATACATCGAAATTAAATTAACAAAATAATAACAAGTTTTCGTAATTGCGATCTGATGTTTTCGCAATCAGCATACGCGGTATAACGTTTTACTCGAAAAGATAGATATGTATATAGGAATAGATTTAGGCACCTCAGGTGTAAAAACCATCGTTACGGATGAACGCGGACAGGTTATCGAATCGGCAAGCGCACCGCTGTCAGTATCCATGCCCAAGCCACTGTGGTCAGAGCAAGCGCCTGAAGACTGGTGGCAGGCAACCTGTAAAACACTGGACCATCTTGCCAGCAAAATGCCATTGGAAAGTGTAAAGGCAATTGGCCTTGCCGGGCAGATGCACGGTGCAACTCTGTTGAATAGTCAGGGCAAAGTCTTACGCCCAGCCATCTTATGGAATGACGGCAGAAGCGAAAAACAATGTACCGAAATAGAAAAAACCGTAAAGAGTGCGCGAAAAATCACCGGCAATATTGTTATGCCGGGATTTACTGCACCTAAACTGCTCTGGGTAAAAGACAACGAGCCGGACATTTACAAGCAGATAGCCAAAGTGCTTCTGCCTAAAGACTACCTGCGCTTCAAGTTGAGCGGCGAGTATGCCTCGGACATGTCTGACAGTGCCGGCACGAGCTGGCTGGACGTAGGTAAACGCAGCTGGAGCAAATCCATGCTGATGGCCTGCGGACTAAACGAATCGCACATGCCCAAGCTTTATGAGGGCAATGAGGTCACCGGCTATCTGCACAATTCACTGGCCGAAAAATGGGGCATGAAATCGGTTACTATTGTCGCCGGTGCAGGTGACAACGCTGCAGGCGCAATTGGCTGTGGCATTGTAGAGCCTGGCCAGGCCATGCTGTCGCTTGGCACTTCAGGCGTGTATTTTGCGGTTACCAACGAATTCCGCAGTAAGCCTGACTCTGCCGTACACAGCTTTTGTCACGCCATGCCGGACCGCTGGCACCTGATGTCTGTTACGCTAAGCGCTGCCAGTTGCCTTGATTGGTATGCTCGCAACGCCGGTTATCAGGACGTGGCCAGTTTAATCAATAACGTGGTGAACAATACCCGTGTAGACGATCCGGATATTCCGTTTTTCCTGCCCTATCTCACCGGTGAGCGTACTCCCCACAATAACCCGAATGCCAAAGCAGGCTTCTTCGGCATCACCGCATCAACAACCAGGGCACAGATGGCGCAGGCTGTTATTCAGGGCGTATCTATGGCATTGGCCGACGGCATTGACGTGGTTCACGACAGCGGCGTAAGTGTCGATGGTATCAGCCTGATTGGTGGAGGGGCTAAAAGCGTGTACTGGCGCCAGTTGCTGGCCAATGTATCTGGCATAGCCATGGACTACCGCGAAGGCGGCGATGTTGGCCCGGCGTTAGGCGCAGCGCGTCTCGCTCAGGTTGCGGTGAATCCGCTAACACCAATATCGGATATCTGCCCGGTACCTAAAAAAGTCGGTGCTTATGAGCCAGATCCAACACTGCAGGACTACTTCCGTCACAGACGTCAGAAGTTCCGCGAATTGTATTTCAGCCTTGAATCACATTTTTAACAAAAAACACAAGACACGTTCAAATTAACATAATTGTCGAATGGGTTGCGCTCAAACATTATTTGCAATCATTATTCAACGGGCCATTCGGCCACATTTTGGAGCTAATTATGGCAGACTACTTTCAGGACATCAGCGCTATCCAGTACGAAGGTGCTGAGTCAACTAACCCACTGGCATTTAAACACTATAACCCCCAGGAAGTGGTGTTAGGCAAAACTATGGAAGAGCACCTGCGCTTTGCTTCATGCTACTGGCATAACTTCTGCTGGGACGGCGCAGATGTGTTTGGCGGCGGTACCTTCGGTCGCCCATGGTTGCAACCTGGTGATGCCATGGAACGCGCCAAGCAAAAAGCCGATGTCGCGTTTGAGTTTTTTAGCAAACTGGGCGCACCTTTTTACTGCTTCCATGATATCGATGTCGCTCCCGAGGGTGACAGCATTAACGACTACATCCGCAACTTCAGCGAAATGACGGACATTCTTGGCGCCAAGCAAGAAGAAACTGGTATGAAGTTACTGTGGGGTACCGCGAACGTATTCAGTCACCCGCGCTACATGTCAGGCGCTGCGACGAATCCGGATCCAGCCATTTTCGCGCGTGCTGCAACTCAAGTGTTCCACGCCATGAATGCGACCAAGAAACTGGGCGGCGCAAACTATGTGCTTTGGGGTGGCCGTGAAGGCTATGAAACGCTGTTAAACACCGACCTGAAGCGCGAAAGAGAACAGTTTGGTCGCTTTATGAATATGGTGGTAGAGCACAAATACAAAATTGGTTTCGACGGTTTGTTACTGATTGAGCCTAAGCCACAAGAGCCAACTAAACATCAGTACGACTACGACACAGCCACTGTGTATGGTTTCCTGAAAGAGTTTGGTCTGGAAAAAGAGTTCGCGGTTAACATTGAAGCCAACCACGCTACGTTGTCCGGCCATTCATTCCACCACGAAATTGCTACGGCATTCGCGCTTGATGTGTTTGGCTCTATCGATGCCAACCGCGGCGACGCGCAACTGGGTTGGGATACGGACCAGTTCCCGAACAGCGTTGAGGAAATGACACTGATTTGTTACGAAATCCTGAAAAACGGCGGTTATACGTCTGGCGGATTCAACTTCGATACCAAACTGCGTCGTCAAAGCACTGATCCGGCCGACCTGTTCCACGGCCACATCGGCGGTATGGACACTTGTGCGCTGGGTCTGAAGAAAGCTGCCGCTATCATCGAAAACGACTTTATAGCCGATACAAAAGCTAAACGTTACGCTGGTTGGGACGACGCCATGGGTAAACAAATCCTGGGCGGCGAATATTCGCTGGCGTCACTGGCTGATTTGGCAACCCGCAGTAATCTGGATCCTAAACAGGTTTCCGGTAAGCAGGAACTGCTGGAAAACCAGGTCAATCAGGTATTGTTTGGCCGATAGCTCCCGCTTTGAAGCCTGCCGCATAACAGCGGCAGACTTCATGCTTTTTACGGACACCGATATACAACCTCATCCCCCTCTGCCTATCAAGGAGTAAGCCATGCGTTATGGTTATTTGCTTTTGGCGTTATTAATCAGCATGCCAACTCAGGCGCTGACTATTCACCGACTGATTTCCGATGGCGCTGTGCTGCAACGGCATCAGGCAATCCCGATCACGGGCACTACCGATGCAACAACCGTTAAAGTTTGGCTGAACGATACTTTGATAGGTGAGGCCATAGCCGCCAATCAGCAATGGTCTGTCTCACTACCCGCTCAGAAAGCAGGCGGCCCTTATACACTCAAGGTCGAAGCAGAAGAAACTCAGGTTATTCGCGACCTCTACTTTGGTGACGTTTACCTCACATCCGGTCAGTCAAATATGGAACTGCCTATGGCTCGCGTTGAGGAAGCGTACCCCGACGATGTGAATTACGCAGATTATCCGCTTATCAGAGAGTTTACCGTACCCGATGAATATCGCTTTGACGGCGAGAATCAGGATTACTCCTCCGGTCAATGGCTGTCTGCCACGCCAGCGCATATCGCGAAACTATCGGCGGTAGCACATTATTTTGCCCGGGAACTTCACTTATCAGAAGGCGTGCCCATTGGCATAGTGAATGCGTCACTGGGCGGCTCCCCCATTGAAGCATGGATGGCAAAAACGTTGTTAACTGATTACCCGGACGACATTGCAGCAGGCGAATACTTTGCCAATCCGCAAAACATTCAGACAACGCAGCAAACAGAACAAGCAGCACAGCAGGCTTGGTATCAGGCGTTACACGAGCTGGATAAAGGCCTGAAAGATACACCTTGGTTTACCCCCTCGTTGGATGACCAGGACTGGCAAACTCTGACAGTACCAGGAAACCTGCCCGGTAGTGAGTCAGGTTTCGCTGGCGTTTGGTGGTTGCGCAAACACGTCTTTCTGGCTGAAGTGCCTGACGCACCACTGACACTGCGATTGGGACGAATTGTCGATGCGGATGAGGCTTATGTGAACGGGCAAAAAGTCGGTAACACCACCTATCAGTATCCTCCACGTCGTTATACCGTGCCGGTTTCAGCACTAAGAAAGGGCGACAATGTGATTGCTATCCGCGTTGTCTCGAATGGCGGGAGCACTGGATTCGTGCCCGATAAAATGTATTTCCTGGGGAACGACCAGGCTCGGATTAGCCTGGCAGGCGACTGGCAGTATAAAGTCGCGGCAACCACAGAAAATACGCCTTCAACAACCTTTATTCGCTGGAAGCCAATGGGCTTGTTTAACGCCATGATAGCGCCGGCAACACGATTCCCAATCAGCGGGGTACTTTGGTATCAGGGCGAATCGAATGCCTCACGACCCGAAGATTATCGGGACAAGCTGACGTCAATGATGACTCATTGGCGAGTGCGCTGGCAACAACCTGACCTCCCCTTCTTTATAGTGCAACTCACCAATTTTATGGATCGTCACGATAAGCCAACAGACAGCAGTTGGGCACGCTTGCGCGATCAACAATACAAAAGCACTGAACTCGACAATACTGCCTTGGTAGTGACCATTGATATTGGTGAATGGAATGACATCCACCCGGTAAACAAAAAAGCAGTAGGGCAAAGGCTTGCTCTGGATGCCCAACACCTGGTTTATAAACATCCGGTAACATACCGCGGCCCGGAAATTTCAGGCATTACCCGCGACGGCAACACGCTAACATTGACGTTTGCCCATGCTGATGACGGGCTGCATGCCAATACATCACTCAGAAAAAGCTTTGCTATTGCCGGACAAGATGGCCGTTTTCACTGGGCTAACGTGCAACTAAGCGGCAATAAAATCACGCTTCAGCACCCTGATGTCGTTAGCCCGACTACAGTACGTTACGCTTGGGGAGACAATCCGGCTGCGGGGCTATACAACCGGGCAGGCTTACCTGCGCCGCCATTTGAACGCACTGTTTCGCCATAAATTACGCAATGGACATAATTAAAAACACACAATAGTTTAATCAGACAGGTGGGCACATGTATAACAAACGGTTATTGACTGGACACAGATTAACACGCTCGGCAGTATTTACCGCTATAGCATTAGTGGTAGCAGGATGCTCAGGTGGAGGAAGCACGCAGAGCAATGGCACACCATTGCCACCGCCAACAGACACGCCGCCTGAAAACATCAGCTTGTATACTAATCAGGTCGGTTTTATTCCTGAGCAGGCCAAAGAAATAGTCGCCACAACGAATGCCCCCCTGCGCTTTGAAGTAACCCGCATCGACACCAATCAGGTGGTATTAAGCGGTGAATCCGGGCAGCCGGCTCTGTGGCCGTTAGCAGGTGAAAGCGCAGCCATAATAGATGTCGGTGCTCTCACCCAAACAGGCAATTACCGGCTGACGCTAGCAGAAAGCAATAACAGTATCAGCTTCGAGATTCGTGACGATGCGTACGGTGACATTCACGATGCCGCGATTAAAGCCTATTACTTTAATCGCGCCGGCGTGGCACTCGACCCCGCTTTTGCCGGACAATGGCAACGCCCGGCGGGTCATCCGGATACGCAGGCAGCGGTTCTGGATAATCCCTCGGATGTGCGGCCTAGCCCCAAAGGTTGGTACGATGCCGGTGACTACAACAAGTACATCGTAAATTCCGGGATCTCCACTTACACACTCTTACGTGCTTACCTGGATTTCAGCGACTTTTACGACAACCGGCAATGGAATATTCCGGAGTCTACCAACACCCAGCCCGATATGCTGGATGAAATACTTTGGAACCTGGACTGGATGGCGACTATGCAGGAACAGGATGGTAGCGTCTTTCACAAGTTAACCACCCTGAACTTTGCGCCGGACGTGATGCCACACGAGGCCAACGAGCAACGTTATTTCGTAGGGAAAGGCACAGCAGCGGCACTTAACTTTGCCGCCGTAATGGCCACTGCCGCCCGGGTATTTCCCGCTTCTGCCAACACTTATCAGAGCGCGGCTGAAAGCGCGTGGAAATGGGCGGTCGAGAATCCTGACATGCCCTATAAAAACCCTGACAATGTAAGCACGGGAGAATATGGCGATAGCAACTTTGATGATGAATTCGCCTGGGCGGCCAGTGAACTGTTAATTACAACAGGCAAATCCGTGTATCTGGATGCGCTAAATACCCACCTTGGTGCGCCCTCTACCCCGAATTGGGGAAGCACGATGGGGCTGGCGTATTTGTCGCTGTTAAAAGAAGGCAAAGCGCGCTTATCATCCAGTCTGTATGACACGCTAGAAAGCGACTTTCTTAGCTATGCAGACCAGTTGGTAGATGTGGATGCGACTTCTGGTTTCCATGTGGCAATGCGGGAAAACGATTTTGTATGGGGCAGCAATGGCGTTGCTATGAACCACGGCATGATCCTGGCAACGGCCTATTCACTGACTCAGAACAACAGCTACCGAACTGCAATGAGCCACCTGGTAGACTATGTGCTGGGTAAAAACCCAACCGGCTATAGCTTTGTCACCGGTTTCGGCACTAAACCACCTCGGTTTATTCACCATCGCCAGTCACAAGCCGACACCATAGCAGATCCGGTTCCAGGCTTTGTTGCAGGTGGTCCTCACAGTGGCCAACAGGATGGCTGTGACTACAGCTCAGACTTCCCCGCGAAGTCATATGTAGATGATTGGTGCAGCTATGCATCCAACGAAATAGCAATAAACTGGAATGCACCGTTGGTTTATACCCTGGCGGCAATGAACAATCTTTACTAACTTTCCACGCTGAACCCTTCGCAGTGAAACGTATCACTTTCACTGCGAAGCAATTTCATAAAAACACTCAAAGCCCCTCAAAAAGCACCAAAAACAATCCAAAAATCCGTGAATTGCTCATAAAAACAAAAAATGAACCGATTCACAAAATGAATGTCTATTATGTTTGTTGTTAATATTTTGTTGCGATTATTTGTTTTCACGTTGTGATATTTTAACACTCCATTGATAGTTCTTATTGACTCCATCACTATGCTCGGACCATTTCTCACATCTGTCTTACCTGCTGTTGGGAGCAGTGACAGAGCGAAAAACGGACATAACTATTCCATTTAATCTCAACGGAGACGTGATAATGGCTAAAGCACGGGCACACAATAAGCGATTTGCACACCCATTTAATAAGTCCATTTTGGCATTAACCGTTTTGTCTGCTTTACACTCATCATGGGCGCAAGAAGCCCCTGCAGCACAAGAACAAGCATCAGAAGATGAAGAAGTAGTAGAAACAATTGAAGTAAAAGGTATTCGCGGTAACCTGCTGAATGCACAGAACTTAAAGCGATTTTCAGACACGGTGGTTGATGCCATTACTGCCGATGACATTGGTACACTGCCTGACCGCAGCGTACTGGAAGCTATCCAGCGTTTGCCGGGTGTTTCCATTGAACGGTTTGCCGGCCCCGACGACCCAGACCACTTTAGCGTAGAAGGCAGCGGCGCCATCATTCGTGGTATGACCCAGACACGAAGTGAATTTAACGGCCGTGACTCCTTTACTGCAAACAGTGGCCGGGGCCTTTCTTTTCAGGATGTATCCCCCGAACTAATGGGCGGCGTGGATATTTATAAAAACCAGACAGCCGACATGATTGAAGGCGGTATCGGTGGTACCGTTAGCCTGCGTACCCGTAAGCCATTCGACTCCGATGGTCGGGTAATCGCGTTTGGCGGTGATTATTCATACGGCGACGTTGCCGAGAAAGGCAGCCCTACCTTTTCTGGTTTATACAGCGATCGATTTGATCTCGATGGCAACGGTGAAATTGGTTTCCTGGTTAACTATGCAAACTCACAGTTATACGGTGAGTCACACGGTATCCAGTCTGACGCTTTCGTGCAGTATTACGCACGCGACCTGGCCGGTGCAGAAGCCTTTGTTGGCGACGACAACAACGGCACCGTTTGGATTCCGAACGCGTCTAACCTGCTGAAGAAATTTGATGACCGTAAACGCGAAGGTTTCGCCAGTACCCTGCAATGGGAAAATGAAGACGAAACC
>NZ_CFIDRX010000010.1:0-28981 GCF_984433645.1 Marisediminitalea sp. | reverse complement strand
TACCAGTTTGATTCGCGTGTAAAACAAACCGATACCCTGGTTGAAGACCTGTCGTTCAATTTAGAGTGGATGCCTACGGATGCACTAGAACTGGTAGGTGACATTCAGTACATCAAAGCTAAAACCAAAGACGATGATATCGTTGTGCACACCGCCGCGTTCGCGGGTCAGCACTACGATATAACAGGCAGCACACCCACCATGACGTTGCTGGAACCCTACTTTGGTTATCGTGATGAAAACCCTGACGTATACGCCGGAGGTGTTTATCCGGGCTTTACTGATGATCCCGCAGGCGATACCAACTACTTCCAGGACCCGACTTCCTATTTCCTACGAAGCGCAATGGATCACTACGAGCGTTCTGAAGGTGACTCAATCGCGACGCGCTTAGACGGAACCTATCACTTGGATAGCGATGGTATATTCACGTCTGTTCAGGCTGGTGTGCGTTATGCCAAACGCGAACAGACCGTGCGTTCTACCAGTTGGAACTGGGGTTCGTTAGCGCCTGAATTTACCGGTGCTGCACCTGCTGGCTGGTTAGACACCATCCCGGTAGATTCAAGCAACTTTGAATACGTGGATTGGTCTGACTTCCACGGTGGTGGCGTAGCCAATATTCCGGGCAACCAGACTATCCATGCAACGGAAGCTTATGTTCGCTCTATCATTAACGGCGCTCGTCCATACATGTCTGCAGGCGGTACATGGGAACCGTATCCTGACAGACCTGGAGTTGATGAAAAATACGGCATCTTTACGCCTGGCGAAGTGAACATTACCACCGAAACCAACAAAGCCATTTACCTGCGGGTTAACTTTGAAGGCACCGGAGACTTGCGCTACAGCGGTAACGTTGGTTTGCGTTACGTAAAACTTGACCGCAGTGCGGATGGCGCGGTGACCTTCCCGGATCTGGTACCTGATTTCTTACCACCAGAATCACTACAAGGTGCCCCACTCACTGGCGAAATCGTGTCTAACTGGTTAAACGAGCAGGTTGCAGCGGGTAACTACGCCGATTTGGAAGAGGCACTGGCAGCCGAAGAAAACCGCTGGATTGGTGATCAGTTGAATTACCTGTCTGACTCAGAGAGAGCCTTTGGTAATGATGCTGAAGAACGTCTGTCGGCCAAAACTGATTTCGATATGCTTTTACCCAGCTTTAACTTCAAAATGGAAGTGGCCGACGATCTGATTGCGCGTTTCGCCTACTCTAAAGCGGTAGCGTTGCCAGATATGGGTGACGTGCGCAACAGAGCGTCTTTGGGTAATGAATCAGTACAAGCGGTTCGTCCTATTGCTAACCCGGATCCAGATAATCCGCCAGAGCCAGGTACTAACCTGGTACAAACCGCATATGTACCTGCCTGGACAGGTTCAGGTGGCAACCCTTACCTGAAACCCATGGAGTCGTCACAGTACGATATCGCGCTTGAATGGTATTTTGCAGATGTAGGTCAGTTAAGTGTGACTTACTTCCACAAAGATCTGAAAAACTACTTTATTCAGGGCGCGTCTGTACAGGAATACACCAACCCGACAACGGGTCGCACACAAAACGTGTTGCTTAGCTCTACCACCAATGGCGGTAAAGGGAAAATGGATGGTGTCGAGATTGCGTATCAACAATTCTACGACATGCTGCCCGCGCCGTTTGACGGACTGGGTATTCAGGCAACGTACACCTACATCGATGCTTCGGGTGTACCGAACAACGAAGTCGACGTTGAAGACGAAAGCTGGTTGGGTGATGACTTCACCGATACCGGTATTCGTGTAAGTCTGGACAATGTGCCGCTACAAGGTCAGTCTAAGCACACGGCTAACTTTGTTGCCATGTACGAAAAGGACGGTTGGAGCGCACGTTTAGCATATAACTGGCGTTCGCGTTACCTGTTAACAACCCGTGACGTTATCTCTAAAGCACCGCTGTTTTACAATGACATCGGTCAGCTTGATGGCTCGATATTCTATAACTGGAACGAGAATGTCACGGTGGGTATTCAGGGCACAAACCTGACCAATTCACAGTCTGAAACCATTATGGTGTTAAACAATGAGGGGCTTGAAACCGGCCGTTCATGGTTTAAGTCAGACCGTCGGGTTGCCTTTGTGATGCGTGCAAACTTCTAGTTTGCACCACTGTTGTAAACCGTATCAGGCCGGTGCTTTTGCGCCAGCCTGATTTTTTCGTTTTTGGGGTTCGTTATGCATTCACCACTCAAAAAAATCATTATTCTCGGCGGCGGCTCGTCCGGCTGGATGACCGCAGCGGCACTGGGTAAAATTCTCAAAAATCACCCCTGCGAAATACAGGTGATTGAATCAGAAGATATTGGTACCGTCGGCGTTGGCGAAGCCACCATACCGCAAATTCTGTTGTTTAACGATCTCATCGGGCTCGATGAAGACACCTTTATCAAGCGAACGAAAGGCACATTTAAATTAGGCATTCAGTTTAAAGACTGGCGTAAAGTCGGTCACAGCTACTACCACGCGTTCGGCGAGGTAGGAAAAAACATGGAAGGCGTGCACTTCTACCATTACTGGCTGAAGATGCGCCAACAAGGCAAAGCCGCGCCACTTGACGAATATACCCTGTCATCGCTAGCCTGTAACGAGAAGCGCTTTATGCGACCGTTCGATGCCGGTAACTCGCCGCTGTCCAATATCGCCTACGCCTTTCACTTCGATGCAGGGCTATATGCGAAATTCTTACGCGAGTGCGCCGAAGGCCATGGTGTGGTGCGCACCGAGGGTAAAGTTTCTCAGGTTACACAACACCCTAATGGCGATATTCGCTCGTTGATCTTAGAAAACGGCGAAGAACATCAGGCCGATTTCTTTATTGATTGCTCGGGCTTCCGCGCATTACTCATTGAACAAACACTTAAGACCGGTTACGAAGACTGGCGCCACTGGCTGCCCTGTGATCGCGCCGTTGCCGCGCCGTCAGCGCTCACCGAGGAACCCTGGCCTTTCACCCGTGCGGCAGCTCAACAAGCGGGCTGGCAATGGCGAATTCCCTTACAACACCGGGTAGGCAACGGCCATGTGTACTCCAGTGAATTTATGAGCGATCACGACGCGGAACGCACGTTACGCGAAAATATCGACGGAGAGTTACTTGCCGACCCGCGGTTAATTAAATTTGTTACCGGCAAGCGCAACAAGTTCTGGCACAAGAACTGTCTGGCCGTTGGGCTAGCCGGTGGCTTTATGGAGCCATTGGAGTCCACCAGCCTGCATCTGGTGCAGGTTGCCATTTCCAAATTCTTTAGTTTCTTTCCGTTTCAAACGCCCACTCAGAGCGACATTGACGAATACAATGCGCAAATGGATTTTGAATTTACCCGTATCCGCGACTTCCTGATCCTGCACTATCACGTAACAGAACGCGAAGACACGCCGTTCTGGCGATATTGCAAAAACATGTCAATTCCAGACACGCTGCAGGAAAAAATCGATCAGTTTAAAGCCAATGGCCGCATTAACCGTTTCAACAATGAACTGTTCAATGACTTAAGCTGGTTTGAGGTCATGTATGGTCAGGGACTGCGTCCTGAGGGTTATAACGCACTCGCAGATATATTCCCGGATGACGAATTAGCCAAACGTCTGGAAGGCATTCAACGGGTGGTTAGAAAGTCAGTAGACTACATGCCGTCACACGCTGAATTTATTGCCAATACCTGCCCGGCTAAACCATGACGAGTATCTCAACGCTGCCTGTGCCGGGCACTGAATTTCAGGTCGTCATTATTGACGATTTTATGCCCGGCCCACACAAGTTAGTGGATTACGCGTTGTCGAACGGCAAAGCCCCAAAAGACGAACTGCTGTATCCGGGGCTAAGAATGCCTGCCCCTGCTGGCTACCTGCGTTATGCGCTGGCCACCATAAATCTGGCTTTTAAAAAATGTAGAATCGCCGACACGCTAAGCGATGGCGAAGCTTACTTTGCGATGGTAACGCGACCGCCCGCTGAGCTGACAACGGAACAGTCCATTCCGCATTTCGACCGTCCGTATTCTCACGAATACGCGGTTGTGCATTACTTGTGTTCACCGGCGTTTGGTGGCACCAGTATTTACCGTTATAACCCGACCGGTCAGGTAGCAGTGACCGAAGCAACACTTAATCGTTATCAGCAAAGTTTGGACGCTGAACTGGCCGCCTTGCCGGTTACACCAGGCTATATTAACGGAGACACCCGGTTATTCTCGCGTGTTGCTCAGGTGCCATGTGCGTTTAATCGCGCGGTAATTTACCCTTGTGCATTGCTTCACTCAGGGGATATTCCAGCCAATTTCATACCCGACCTGAATCCCTACACCGGACGCTTCACGGTAACGGCATTTTTGCGATAATCCACGCATATCCAATCAAAACAACGCAAATCAACAAAAATATTAAAATCAATAATTTGAATGTCACTTTAAGTAATATTTTGGCGATCAGTGATTACAAAAAAAGCACCTGATATACCAAATAAAATAATGGCTGTACGCCCCCTCAACATGAAAAAGTTAACAAGCCATTAACAGGCGCGATACAGGTGTGTTGCGTTCACCTTATCGCCTGCTACCGACATTCAAAAAACCGATTTTCATGCTGATAGGTTATTAGCCCACAGGGAATGGACGTAACGGGCGGGAATGGCACAAGTGTAATCCCAAACAGGACACAACAGATGAAAAAGCCACATCAGTTTAAACAATCCATGGTCACCAAGGCAGTCTCCGTATTGCTTGGCACGGCCACTGTGTTTCCCGCCATCGCGCAATCCACCGACCCGGTAGAAGTCATTGAAGTGACAGGATTGCGTTCGAGTCTGGCAGAAGCCGCTTCAATAAAACGCGAGTCTATTGGTGTTGTAGACGCCATCTCCGCCGAAGACATTGGTAAATTCCCGGACACCAACCTCGCCGAGTCACTCCAGCGTATTACCGGTGTATCAATTAGCCGAACCAATGGTGAAGGTAACGAAATTACCGTGCGTGGTTTTGGCGGCAGCAACAACATGATCACTCTGAACGGCCGTATGATGCCAGCAGCCCAAACCTATGGTGGCGGCAGCGGCGCCGACGGTACCACACGCGGTGGCAGCACCCGTGCATTTGATTTTGCCAACCTGGCATCTGAAGGTATTCGCGGCGTTGAAGTCTACAAAACCAGTAAGGCAAATATTGCCACCGGTGGTATCGGCGCGACAGTAAATATTAAAACGGCGCGACCGTTGGATACCCCCGGATTTCGCGCAACGACGGGCGTTAAAGCAGTACACGACACCACCAACCGCGCAGGTAACGACGTGACGCCTGAGCTGTCTGGTTTAGTCAGCTGGACTGACGACGACGCAAAATTTGGTGTCGCACTGACGGGTAGTATTCAGGAACGTCACTCTGGCTATGTCGGCGCCACCGTGAATGACTGGAATATTGGCGTGTGGGGTGACCCGAACGACCCGGACACGCTGTTCAACAACAGCGGTGACATCTACCAGAATGCACCGGACGTTGGCCAGCTGTATGCGCGCCCCAATGACCTGCGCTACGCCTTTTCTGACACTGAGCGTACGCGGACTAACGCACAGTTAACCCTGCAGTATGCAGCGTCAGATAACCTGGTTGCTACCTTCGATTACCTGTATGCGGAAAACGAGATTCAGGAGCACCGTGGTGAAATCACAAACTGGGTACAAAACGGCTCTAATGTCACCTCGGTAATCTTCGACGATGGCCCGGTCGCTACGCCCATTTACATTGCCGAGTCATACCCAGGTACGGTTGACGAAGGCTACGAGCAACAATGGCGTGAACAAACCAATACACTGAACTCTGCTGGTATTAACCTGGAGTATTTTGCCTCTGACAACCTGATGTTCTCATTAGATGCGCACCACTCTAAAATGGAAAGTTTACCCAGCGGCCCTAGTGATAACGCAGCCTCAGGTGAAATTGCCGTGGGTATTGGTGCACCCAGCGTCGCATCGCGTGAATGGTGGTACGACACTGAGCTCCCCACTTACCGCAACGTCTACGACGACAGTGCACGCGGTAATGGCAACGGTATCATTGACGCCGGCGACGTAGGCTCTTCGATTCTGCGTTTCCGCCACGCTTCGCAGGCCACTGAAATTAACCAGATCAAACTCGATGGTAAATGGATGTTTGACGATGGCGAAATCGACTTCGGTATCGAAACCCGCGCAATGGAAATGGTGGCTCGTCAAACGGCTGGCGACAACATGACCTTAGGCAACTGGGGTATCGCAAATCCTGGCGAGTTCTCAGACGGCTTACTCCAACCAATCAATGTCGGCGCCATGTTTGAAGACTTTAACACGGGGCAAAGTCAGGGAATGGGCTTTATCGCTGATCCGGTAGCGCTGGCTCGCGAAGGCATTGCACTGTATCCAAGTGACGCAAACTTCTTCGGTGTAAGCAGCGTATTCTCGAACAACGATGTAGTACAGGAAGACACCACTGCGGCGTATTTCCAGGTGCACATGAGCGGCGAACTCGGTGGTATGCCAGCTAACTTCCTGGCAGGTGTACGCTACGAAAAAACCGACGTCACCTCAACGTCGTTGGTAACCCCTCCCAGCTACCTGATTTGGGAAAACAACAACGACTTCAGCCTGTATACCGATCCAAGCACTGACACCATTCCGCTGTCAGTAAAAGCGGATTACGATCACCTGCTGCCCAGCCTGGACTTTGACATCATGCTGACTGACGATGTAAAAGCCCGCTTCTCTTACAGCAAAACGATTGCCCGGGCAGGCTATGGCGATCTGCGCGTTTCACCAAGTGGCTTTGGCACCTCAGGTTCAACGCTCAACGGTACCCGTGCAACAGCGAGCTCGTCAAACCCGGCTCTGCTACCGCTGGAGTCAGACAACTTTGACGTGTCTGCCGAATGGTACTTCGAGGAAAACAGCTATGCGTCTGTTGGTTTCTTCGAGAAACGCGTAGCCAACTTTATTGGTACCGGCCAGGAAGATCGCACCTTCTTTGGTATTCTTGACCAAACCAATGGCCCACGCGCTATTGCAGCGGCCGAAGCATTAAGAGAGCGTGGTTTCGCGGTAGACGATACGTCGTTGTTCGCGATGATGGTGCTGCTGGAGCAACCGGAAGCATTCCCGAACGGCGCAGACGACTACACAGGTTCGGCTGAACAATTGCTGCAACTGGGTGAAACTCCCGGATGGGATATTGTGCCGGAAGCGGGCGACCCGGAAATGGTATTCCGCACCAGCCTGCCGCAAAACAACAAAGAAGCCAAACTGTACGGTGCCGAGCTTGCACTGCAGCACTTCTTTGGTGAAACCGGATTTGGCTTCCAGGCAAACTACACGCTGGTTCGCGGTGACATCGGCTTCGACAACACTGGCAGCCCGGACGTTTCTCAGTTTGCCCTTGCAGGTTTGAGCGATACCGCCAACTTTGTGTTTATTTACGACAAGGATGGCCTGACTGCCCGGGTAGCCTACAACTGGCGTGATGAGTATTTGAACCGCATCAACTACCGCGGCTCGAATAACCCCACATACGTTGAAAGCTATGCGCAAATCGATGCCAACGTCAGCTACGCGGTTAACGAGCAGCTCACCGTGTTTGTTGAAGGTATCAACATCACGGGTGAAGACCGTCGTGAGCACGGCCGTACCCGCAATCAACTTTGGTATCTGGAAGATTTAGGAGCCCGCTATCAGCTGGGTGTGCGCTATAACTTCTGATATCTTGTGTTGTAAACACGCAGCCGGGCTCTTGCCCGGCTTCGTTGTTTGTTCATTACTTGCCTGGACACGATATGGCTACCTTACAATTACTCAATAATATTACGCATAAAGACCTTCGCGTGCAGACGCATTACAGCGCTGACTTTGGTGACAACATCAGCAGCGTCCTGGTATTTCCAACCGAATTCGATGCACTTCACAAAGAATACCCCGTGTTGTTTCGCCGTCATGCTGAACACGGCCTGCAGGCAGTGGCTTTGCTGGGCCTCGTGAGCGGTGAGAACCTGTTTTTAAAAGAACACTATCCTCAGCCACCCATGGCCGGAAGCTGGATGGCACGCTATGTACCAGGCCTGTTGGCCAAAGGCCCGTTCATGATTGGCTATCAACAACAACATGGCGGTAACGAAGCCGTCATTCACGTTGATATGGATCACCCAAGGCTCACGCAAGCCACAGACAACACCGGCAGCAAAGCTGTCTTCCTTGAAAAAGGCGGGGAGAGCGATTACCTGCAGCAAGTGGCTGCAACGCTAAACCGTCTGCACCTAGGTCAGGATGAAGCCAGCGCGTTTTACGCGGAACTGGACAGGCTATCCCTGCTTACGCCGATTAATCTGGCCATTACGTTAAACAATGGCGACAAGCTGGAAATTCAAGGACACGAGACTATCTGCAAAGAGACCTTTGCCAATTTACCTGCTGACACGCTAGCAGCACTGCATCAAAAAGGCTGGCTGGCTCACGTATACGCTATTCAATCCTCTTTGCACAATATGTCGTGGCTAATTGATATGAAAAATGCTCTGGAGCACAGTCGCACATGAACAGCACACAGCCCGCAACCAAACCCCATGTCGTCATTGCCGGAGGCGGCACCGCCGGTTGGATGACGGCAGCTGCGCTAGCCAGAAAGCTCGGTCCGTTGGTACGCATTACACTCGTTGAATCGTCGGACATACCGACGATTGGCGTGGGCGAAGCGACCATTCCACCACTGCGGGTATTTCACCAATTGCTAGGAATAAACGAAGCGGAGTTTATGCGCGCCACATCCGCCACGTTTAAACTGGGCATTGAGTTTGCGGAGTTTGGTCAGTTAAACCAACGCTATATTCACTCCTTCGGGCAAACAGGCCAATCGAGCTGGCTGGCTGAATTTATTCACTTTTGGCGTGAAGGGCTGGACCGCGGTATCGCCACTGATTACGGCAGTTACTGTCTGGAACTGGAAGCGGCCAAAGCCAATAAATTTTATACCTCTGCGCAAAATGCACCGCTGAATTATGCCTATCACCTGGACGCCGGCGCGTACGCCACATTTCTGAAGCACATATCTGTGCAAGCTGGCGTGAACCATGTAGTAGACACGATTGAGCAGGTAACGCTAAACGACGCCGGTCATATTGACGCGCTGCAGCTCAGGCAGAGCGGCAGTCTACACGGTGATTTATTTGTCGACTGTACCGGTTTTGGTGCCCGTCTCTTGGGCGAATCCCTCGACGTGGGTTATGAAGACTGGTCGCACTGGCTGTTCTGCGATCGCGCGCTGGCAGTGCAAACCGAACTGACCCCACCGCTAAAACCTTACACCATAGCCAGTGCCCACAGTGCCGGCTGGCGCTGGGAAATTCCGCTACAGCATCGCATGGGCAATGGCTTTGTGTATAGCAGCCAGTACCTCGACGAAACAACTGCCCACGATACGTTTACCGCGTTGTTACGCAATACACCGTTACAGGATGTTCGCTCATTGCAATTTACCACCGGCAGACGGTTAAAAGCCTGGCATAAAAACTGTGTGGCTATTGGCTTGTCCAGCGGCTTTGTAGAGCCCATGGAATCCACCAGCATTCACCTAATCGTGATGGGTATTACCCGGCTCATGCAGTTATTCCCGTATTCCGGTGACTACCAGCATTTGCAGGACGAATACAACGCACAGACGCAAATCGAACTCGAGCGCATTCGCGATTTCATTGTGCTGCACTACCATGTTACACAACGCGAAGACTCCGCTTTTTGGCGGGCCTGTAAAGACATGGTCATCCCCGACTCACTGTCTGAGCGCATAGAGCTGTTCAAAGAACACGGTCATGCGTTTCAGAAAGCCAACGAACTGTTTCGGGTCGACTCTTGGTCGCAGGTCATGTTAGGTCAGGGACTCCTGCCCAAAAACTGGCACCCTGCAGCCAAAATGATGAGTGACGAACAGTTAGCCGGGGCACTGAAAAAAGGCCAGATGGAAATCAGTCAGCGCGTGGCGCAGCTTCCCGATCACGAAGCGTTCGTCGCGCAGTATTGTGGGCAAAACCGGTAAACTTATATTAAGACTTTATCTAAGATTGTTCGGCCCACTTGAACCAGATGAGCACCAGTCTGCGCTATTAGCTGGCGATTTTCATCTGAACGATAAGTAAAGTACGAGTACATCAATGCAGGAGGCAATAACGATGAAATATGGTTTAGTTTTAATCTTAATACTTAGCGCTTTTTCTTTAGGGTATTGGACTGGCACAAATCAAGCGGCGTCCGACATCGACAGCAATACTAAACAGGACAAACCTAATGCGTTAATTCAACAAGATGTTGAAGCACCGTCCGTATCGCCCCAAACACGGAACAATGAGCATTATGACGCTGACGGTTTGCAACCCGTAAAACCATTGTCAAATAACGGCTCTGACATGTTCGCCAAAAGCGAATACTCAAATCCTGATTCCACACCGACTACTCGCATCGATTCACCACAGGAAGCCACCACAAAGCCCACTCCTATCACTACCGACTCATTGGCCCGGCGTGAGTTAAAAGAGTGGCAAGAAAAATACTCAGAAGATTTAAAAGCCCGCATGCAAGACGTTCTGGGGGAAGCCAGTGATTTTATGTTTGACAAAGTATCATCTGAGAGCCCACTCCTGACTAAACCAACGGCTGAAACACCCCTAGAAACAGATATCGCTTGGCGATATCAGGCCGAGCAAATAGTAACTGATTTCATAAATACCAACATCAACGACCCTGCAACTGAAATATTGCAGGTCATGTGTATTCAGAAAATGTGCGAAGCGACGCTAACAGGCCCGGCACAACAATCTGCGATTGAGCTACATATTGAGTTCATGAAACAAAAGCCGTTTGACTTAAACAATTCCTCTCCCATTTTCTTCGTGAAAGAAGATGATAGCTATTGGCTCTATTTGATATTGACGTTTAATTAGCACCAAATGGCGTGGCAAGCACAAAAAACACCACGGCAACTAACGCGGTGCCCGAGGTAATTAACCCGCTTCTTTTAGAGCGCAGCCAGCCAGATAAACCAATACATGCAAGCAGCGACAAAAATCCAAGGCTGTACCCCAGCAACATCCCTGACCAGAGTATTTTAATAATGAATGGCTCAACGGCGATGGGAAGTTCGGGATGTAGCAAGATAATCAACCGCCAGGATGCAATAACGGCCACCAGCAAGCTACAGGCGGCCAGCGCCGACGCGGCAATCATCCAGCTAACGGATTTCTTCGACGAGACAAATACCACGATTGTAATAAGGATGGTGGCAGAGATACCGCCTAAAAACGCACTGACAAAAGACAATTGCTCTGCAACGGCAACGATATACTTGGGGTTTAACTCAGACATTGGTTGATTCGGCTTCCTTGCTAAGCGTTAGCAACAGAGTAGCAAATCAACAGGACGTAAACAAAATTGCGCTTATGCCCCAATTGACTGCTACTCGCTTGCTGTCTAGTCAATATGCCGGGTTATCGCCTCATAGGCCGCCTTAGGGCGACCATTGCGGTCGAACAACAGAGGATGATCGGTACGTCCGCGTATTGGCCAATTGTTGCGCCAGGAATCGGCATCCGTTGTGCCCCAAAAAGTTACTCTGTCTACGCTGTCGGCGTACTTGAGAAACAAAGCAAATAACTGTTGATACAATTCGGCAAGCTGATGTTGCTGTGTGGCGGGCAACCCCTCTACATACGGATCATAAACCGGATGCGCAGCGAAGCTCTGGGTAATATCGGCCCCACTGAAAGCGTCATCTGGCAGCGGCAATACCGAGATATCCAATTCAGTAATCGCAATGCGTACACCCGCATTACGCAGTGTTTTCATACTTTGTTCAATGTCAGACAAAGACGGGTAAAACAACGAATAATGCGCTTGCATACCCACCGCATCCACCTTAATCCCTGCGTCACCCAACTGCTTTACCAATTTCACCGCGCCTGCCACTTTAGCGGGCTTATACATGTTGAAATCGTTGTAATACAGCTGGGCTTCAGGATCTGCTTCCTTAGCAAAGCGAAAGGCATGGACATAGAAATCATCGCCAAGAATACGTCGCCACGGCGTATCGCGCAGGCTGCCATCTTCATTCAACGCTTCGTTGACGACGTCCCACCCGTACACCTTGCCTTTGTAGCGCCCTACCAGCGTATGAATATGTTCACGCAATCGCGCCAGCAACACCTCGCGACTCACAGGGTTGCCTTGCTCATCTTCAAACACCCAACCGGGTGTTTGTTGATGCCATAACAAGGTATGTCCGATAACCCGGGCATCACACTGTTGCGCCAGCGCAATGAGTTGGTCAGCCATCGCAAAGTTAAACTGTCCGGGGGCAGGCTGAATATGCTGCCACTTCATGGCATTTTCTGCCGTAAGCGCATTAAACTCCGAGCACGGCAGCGAGTTCTTTGCAGGCAGGTTTCCTGTCAGGTCACTGGATTTAATGGCCGTCCCCACCAGAAAGCTGTCTTCATAAACAGAGGCGATACCTTCAGGCGCCCCACTGGCGGAACCTGAAAGCACAACCAATAACGCAGATATCGCAAAAGGGGTTATTTTTGTAGCCATCCGCTATTTCACCACCACGACGGTTTCAGTGATCTTATCCCCTTTAGCGAACCCCGGCTGGCCGTCACCGACGAAGACCTCAAGACGCCCCTGGTAGGGGACTTTCTTACCGTCATTGTCGATATACACAAGCTCGTCAGCAGGTACGCTCAGTTTTACTGTTACTTCTTGCCCCGATTTTAGCGCACTACGGGTAAAGCCTTTCAGGCTCACATTCGGCGTGCGTACCGGCGCATCAGGCATACGGACGTACAACTGCGTTACTTGCTCTGCATCGTAATTGCCCGCGTTTTTCAGTGTTACCGACAGTGACAGGTCATCACCCGCCGTCAGCGATGATGGTGCCTGCAGGGCGCTGTACTGCATATCGGTATAGCTCAGGCCATAGCCAAATGGGTACAGCACCTCCCCTTCGAAATACCGGTAGGTACGATTCGTCATGTCATAATCATCAAACTTCGCAAAGCCCTCTAAATTGCGATAAAAGGTAACGGGCAGGCGACCTGACGGACTTACCTCACCCCACAATACCCGGGCCAATGCAGTACCGGTAGCTTCTCCCGGATAAAACGCCTGAACAATCGCATCGACATTGTCCTGTTCCCAATTCAACGCCATGGCACTACCACTGAAGTTCACCAATACCACTGGCTTACCCAGCTTATGCATCGCTTTAATCAGTGCCTGTTGCTCAGCTGGCAGCGCGATGCTGGAACGGTCTCCATAGTCAAAACCATCCAGCTTAACGGGCATTTCCTCGCCCTCAATACGCGGAGATATACCCACAGCCATTACAATGACGTCAGCATTCTGAGCGGCTTTTTTAGCGTCTGCCAAGAGGCTCGTACTCTGATTTACCCAACGCAGCTGCCACTCTCTCAACAGATTGTCTGCGGTATTTGATACAGGATCGGTGGCGAAGATGTGCTGAATCTCAAGTGAGTAAGATTGTCCGGCTTCAAGCGCGACCGCCCCTTCAACGGCTTTGCCATTTAACGTAATTGTGCCTTTTCCGTCGAACAGGTAACTGCCACTTTCACGCGGCACCACCTCTGCCTTTACTACCATACCGTAATCTTCAAGCATGTTGCCGCTCACCGGCGAATGCATGTTGCGTATCGTTAGCTCACTCAGCGTTTCTGTCGCCGCGGCGCTACCGGTCATCGTGGCGGGGAAATGCGGGTGGGCAAAGTCGGTCATTTTGCTGCGCTCAACGGCAAAGTAGGACACCTGAGCGCCCGGCTGTAACTGCCCCTGTTCGTCGCGGTGGAATATCACGTCGCTGTCCAGAGTTTGCCAATGACCGTAGATATCGGCAATCAGCGCGCTGCCTGGTGCATAGGTTACGTTTTCCGGTCCTACTGCGTTTTCAATCCCATCAAGTACCGTTACCGGATTGACTGGCAAACCGTTGTAATTGCCAAGCAGTACATCCTGGTTGTCGCCATTGGGGCCAATCACCGCCACCTTAACACCCGGCTTGAGCGGCAGTAAGCCATTGTTTTTAAGCAGTACCAGAGACTTTTCACTGGCTTGTTGTGTCATCGACAGATGTTCCTGTGACCCCACGCTATCCAGAGGAATTGAGGCGTAAGGCACGCTGGTGTCAGGGTCGAACATGCCTAACTTAAAGCGAGTCATAAATAAGCGGGTTACCGCCTGATCAATTAACGACTCATCTATGAAGCCTTTTTGCACTGCAAAGCTCAGATTCGCAAAGCTGCTTAAGGTGCCTACCCCACAGTTGAGATCGGTACCGCTGTTCACCGCCCACGCCGCAGCCGCAGCTGGTGAGCGTGTTGAGGCGTGGGCTTTGCGATCATAAAAATCAGCAATCGCGCCACAATCGGACATAACGTGGCCATCAAAGCCATACTCTGCGCGCAGTATTTCTTTCAGCAACATGTCAGAACCACAGGCCGGCATGCCGTTAACCCGGTTATACGCGCACATGACAGCTTCCACATCCGCATCAACGACCGCTTTTTCAAAGGCAGGCAGATAGGTTTCGTAAAGGTCTTTGTCTGATACAACGTAGTTGTCTGAGTGACGGGTAATTTCCGGGCCGTTGTGTACCGCAAAGTGCTTGGCAGTGGCGGCAGTTTTCAGGTAAGTGTCATCGTCCCCCTGCAGACCGTTAATAAAGGCAACACCCAATTCGCCGGTTAAATACGGATCTTCCCCGTAGGTTTCCTGACCCCGGCCCCAGCGTGGATCGCGAAAAATATTGATGTTCGGCGACCAGTACGTCAACCCGGCATAGCGATAAGAAATCCCCTGTGCCTTAAACGCGTGATGTTTAGCGCGCCCTTCGTCAGAGATAACCGTTGCGATGTCATTCAGAAACTCACGGTCCCACATAGCTGCCATACCAATCGCCTGGGGAAACACGGTGGCTTCACCGGCGCGCGCGACACCGTGCAGCGCCTCATTCCAATAATCATAAGCGGGGACACCTAAGCGCTCGATAGCCGGTGCATCGTTGTACATTTGCGCTATTTTTTCTTCCAGTGTCATGCTGTCTACTAACGCTTTTACCCTGTCTTCCAGGGGTAACGCTGTATTCAGGTAATCGGCTTGTTGTTGCTGAACCGACTGCTCAGCCTGGTTCGCCGGAGCTTGCGACTGCGAACAGCCTGTTAGCATCAGTGCAACCGGAAAAAGCGTTAATGCGAGGCCTTTTTTTACTGCTGTGGCCACGGGAGTTACAAACGTGTGTTGTTTCATAATTGAATCACCTTGGGAAGTATGAGAGCACGATACCGCAACTTCAGACAGGTACAATTCGCCTACGGCAAAACGTAAATGAGATGTAAAAAAAAGCTATCAGGCAGGCTTTAGTAAAGCGAAGGCGCGCCAACTCGACGCACCTTAATGTATGATAAAACTATAATTTTTAAGTCAAACAGGCAGGGTTACAGTGGGCAACGAATGTGCTTTTCAATGTCTGACTCGTAGTATGCAAAAAGTGTCTCGTGAACTGCCTGGTCGACGACCGGTAGTTGGCTTACCCTGGCGTTTTGTGTCACCTGTGACGCAGAGCTTGCACCGGGAATAATGGTGGTCACGGCTTCGTGATCCAGTATCCAGCGCATAGCAAATTGCGCCATGGTCATGCCCTCAGGCACTGACTGCTTCAGGGTGTCCACTATTTCGAGGCCTTTGTCGAAGGCGATACCACTGAACGTTTCTCCCACACTGAAGGCTTCACCGTCTTTGTTGTAATTGCGGTGATCAGTCTCGGCAAACGCAGTGTCCTTGCTGAATTTGCCACTTAGCATGCCGCTGGCCAGAGGCAATCGCACAATGATCCCAACCTGCTGCGCCAGTGCTTTGTCGAATAGCGCTTCAATTGGGCGCTGTCGTAACAGGTTAAAGATAATCTGCAGTGACTGCAGGTCGCTGTGCTCGAGGCATATCTCTGCTTCTTTGTGGGTCTCCACACTGGCGCCAAAGGCTTTGATAAGCCCTTCCTGCTGCACTTCGCGGAGCCAGTCAAAGATATGCTGCTCAGCCAACACGCGTTCTGGCACACAGTGCAGTTGCAATAAGTCGAGACTATCGCGCTGCAAGCGATCCTGCGCTCGACGAACACTGTCGCGTAAGTCGGTGAGGCTGTAACCATCCGGGTAGGTGCCGGCCGCGCGGCCATATTTAGTGGCAATGACAGCCTCAGGCATGAGTTGATTTACCAGTTTACCCAGGTACTGCTCACTGATCCCGTCACCATACACATCGGCGGTATCAAAGAAGTTAATACCCTCCTTTACCGCTTGCTCAATCACCGCTTCTGCAGTGGCAGCCGATACCGGGCCAAAATCGCCCCCTAGTTGCCAACAGCCTAATCCTACCTCGCTGACGGCCATGCCCGTGCGGCCCAATTGTCGTGTCGTTACCAATGTGTCACCCATTGCTATCTCCGTTCGTTGTTGCCAATAACGCCTGTGCTGTATGCACTGCGTTTTCCGGCGTGAAACCAAAGTGCGTTAACAATACGCCACCCGGTGCGGATTCACCGAATCGGTCCATCCCAATTATTGCGCCCTCTGTCCCAACATACTTATACCAGAAGTCTTTATGCGCAGCCTCGATGGCCAGTTTAGGTACAGCTACAGGCAATACCGACGCGCGATAATCAGCGCTTTGTGCGTCAAAGCGCTCGGTACTGGGCATGGACACAACCCGAACGGCGACGCCTTGTTCTGCCAGGCGTTGTGCGCTTGTGACCGCCAGACCTACTTCAGAACCTGTCGCCACGATAATCAGTTGAGGTGCTGACTCCGGCTCGACCAGCACATAACCCCCTTTAGCAATATTCGCTACCTGAGCGACAGAGCGAGCTTGCGCCTGTGTCGTCTGACGCGAGAAAACTAATGCGGTCGGGCCCTGTTGACGCAATATTGCCTGACGCCAGGCCTCTGCGGTTTCCGCTGCATCGCAGGGGCGCCAGGTCTCAAGCTGAGGGGTCATCCGCAGGTTTGCTAACTGCTCGATAGGCTGATGAGTTGGGCCGTCTTCGCCCTGCCCGATGGAGTCGTGGGTATACACAAATATACTGGGCACCTTCATGAGTGCGGCCATACGCACGGCGTTGCGGGCATATTCCATGAACATAAGAAAGGTACCGCCGTAGGGGATAAAACCACCATGCAGTGCAATGCCGTTCATGATCGCGCTCATACCAAATTCGCGTACGCCATAGAACACATAATTACCCGCAGGATCTTCCTGAATCCCTTTTGCGTCTGGCCAGAGCGTCAGGTTTGAACCCGCCAAATCTGCCGAGCCCCCCATGAGCTCAGGCAATAACGCCGCATAATGTCCAATAGCATTCTGCGACGCTTTGCGCGTTGCCATATCAGCGCCTTCTTGTTGGCAAGCACTTACATACTCAGCGGATAATGCGTCGAATTCTGAGGGCAAAGTGCGCTCAATGACACGGCGACGGTACGCACTGGCAAGCGCCGGGTAAGCCTTTGCATATTGTTCGAATAACGACTGCCAGTCCGACTCACGCTGCTGCCCTTTTGGTTTGGCATCCCATTGCTGGTAAACGCTGTCTGGTACTTCAAATGGGGCATGTGGCCAGTTGAGCTGGTTACGCACTAAGGCAATTTCGTCATCTCCCAGTGGTGCACCATGGCAGTCATGACTACCCGATTTATTCGGTGAGCCAAACCCAATGGTTGTTTTACAGCAAATCAGCGTCGGCCGGTCGCCTTCCGCCTGGGCTGAGCGTATTGCACTGGCGATGGCTTCCGGGTCGTGTCCATCCACGCCGGCAATGACCTGCCAGCCGTACGCTTCAAAACGTTTAACAGTATCGTCACTGAACCAGCCTTCAACATGACCGTCAATAGAAATACCGTTGTCGTCCCAAAACGCGATCAGCTTACCGAGTTTCAGGGTCCCCGCCAGTGAACAGACTTCGTGAGAAATCCCCTCCATTAAGCAGCCATCGCCCAGAAAACAATAGGTAAAATGATCAACAACGCTAAAGTCCGGGCGATTAAATTGGGCCGCCAGGGTTTTCTCGGCAATTGCCATCCCAACCGCGTTGGCAATTCCCGCTCCAAGCGGCCCGGTGGTGGTTTCTACGCCAGGCGTATAGCCGTATTCCGGATGTCCGGGTGTCTTTGAATGAAGTTGACGGAACTGCTTGATGTCTTCAATACCGACATCATAACCGCTCAAATGCAGCAGTGCATATTGCAGCATTGAACCGTGACCATTCGACAAAACAAAGCGGTCCCGGTTTACCCAGTCAGGATTAGCAGGATTGTGCTGATAAAACTGTTGCCACAGCACAGTGGCAATATCAGCCATGCCCATGGGCGCGCCAGGGTGTCCTGATTTAGCACGTTGAACGGCATCAACCGTTAACATTCGAATGGCATTGGCTGCCGATGAGTGTGTGTCAGACATAATGAATTCCGATTTTATAAACTAGTCATTAACCCATGAGGGTAAACAGCCGGTTTAGGCGCAGCAATCACCTTGCAGAATTAAGTAATACCCATGTTGAAAATCATCACTGTGTAAAAGTGGTCACTTTTTGCCGAAATTCGCAACAAGTCGCGACTTTAGGTGTCGGCATTCGCATTGGTTTACGCTACACTGTGCGCACTTTTACAACTGGTAAGATGACTGCTGTGAAATCCCTTTTACATACTATAAATGGTGCACTGTCGGCACTGCTTTACGGCCTGAACACCTTTTTCTGGGTGCCTTTTGTGTTGATTCTGGCTTTGTTTAAATTGATCCCGATTCCGCTGACACAACGCGGATTAACCTATGTTCTGGATGCCTGTGCAGTGGGTTGGATCAGCGTGAACAATTTTAACCAGCGCATATTCAGCCGCACGAGCCTGCAGGTAGAGGAAAACGGTCAGCTGTCTCGCAACGATTGGTTTTTAGTGATCGCCAATCATCAGTCGTGGGTCGACATTCTGGTGTTACAGCGCATTTTTAATCACAAGATTCCGTTTCTTAAGTTTTTCCTGAAAAAAGAACTGATTTGGGTGCCGGTGCTTGGATTAGCCTGGTGGGCGCTGGACTTCCCTTTTATGCGCCGCTACAGCAAGTCGTTTCTGGCCAAACACCCACACCTGAAAGGCAAGGACATGGAAACCACGCAAAAAGCGTGTGAGAAATTCAAATCCAAGCCCGTCAGTGTAATGAACTTTGTAGAAGGCACGCGCTTCACGCCGGAAAAGCACAGCCGCCAACAATCGCCCTTCAAGCATCTCCTGAAGCCCAAAGCGGGCGGGATTGCATTTGTACTGAACGCCATGGGCGGCCAATTGCACAAATTAATTGACGTCACCATACACTATCCGCAGGGTATCCCTACCTTTTGGGACTTTGTGAGTGGTAAAGTACACGACATTCGCGTACAGGTAGACGTGACCCCGATAAAAAACCTGTTTCCGGCCAATATCAATATTAGTGAATACTTTGACAGTGCCGAGCAACGTGCCCGTTTTCAGCAATGGCTGAACGAGCAATGGCAGGCCAAAGACAACCTATTAGACAATTGGAAAGCAGTATAAAGCCATGATCAGACGGTTATTCGCTCCGCTCATTTTTTGCGTACATTTGCCGCTTCAGGTAGCCAATCTGGCGTTCTGGGGCGCACTTATCATTCTGCTTGGCCTGGTGCGATTCTTATTACCTATTCCGGTTCTACAGCGTGCATTAGCACCTGTTATGAACGGGTTTATGCTGTGCTTTGGGTCGTGCAGTGTCTTGCTTATCCGGTTGTTTAACCCGGTAACAATAACCCGCAATATTCACGGGCCGCTCAACAAGCAAAGCTGGTACCTGATAGTGGCCAACCACCTGAGCTATCTCGATATTATTCTGCTTATCGAATTTGCTACGTTTCGCATACCCGCCCCCAAGTTTTTCCTGAAACAGGAACTGATTTGGATGCCGTTTGTTGGGCTCGGGGCCTGGGCGTTAGAAATGCCGTTCATGAAGCGTTATTCTCAGGCGTACCTGAAGAAGCACCCGGAAAAGCGCGGTGCCGATATCGAAACCACTAAGCGCTCTTGTCAGAAGTTCCGCCATCAACCCACTACGGTAATCAACTTTGTGGAAGGCACGCGGTTTACCGCGCAAAAACACGCCGCTAAGAAGAGTCCGTTCCACCACTTGCTGCCTCCTAAGGCGGGTGGCATTGCCTTTACCCTGGCGACCATGGGAGAATTATTTACACATATTCTGGATGTGTCTCTGTTGTACCCGGACAACGCCAAACACCCCATGTTGTCAATGATTTCAGGGCAAATGACCCGCATCATTATTGACGTCAACGTGATTGAGGTGCCGCAAGAGGCGAAAGGCGATTACTACAACGACGACACCTTCAGAACCGGTTTCCAGCAATGGGTTAACAGTGTTTGGCAACGTAAGGATCAAACGATTGCCAGGTTATTATCAGGAGAATAAGCGTCTATGCTGACTGCCGCCAGGTTTCGCGAACAATTTGTATCGGTATTGCAGGACATCGATGCCGATATTGTCCTAAACAGCCCGCTCTACAACACGCTGGCACTGGCATTTATTGCGATAGTTGCACTGACCTTTCACTTAGGCGGCAGATTGTTTCTGCACTCCGTCCTGATGCGCTGGATTAACAGATCGCCGACTGATTGGGACAATGCGCTACGTGAGCATGGGTTCTTTAACCGCTTGATTCACCTGGTGCCCGCGTTAGTCGTATTCCTGTTAACGCCCATCCTGCTCACCGACGACAGCTTATTATACGCCGTGGTGGTAAAAGCCGCCCTGCTGTATCTGATGCTGGTCGCGCTGGTCTCTACCAGCGCTTTGCTCAATACGGTTGAAGACTGGTACAACACCACAGAATTTGCCAAACAGGCCACCATAACCGGCTTTATTCAGGTTATTAAACTGATCCTGGCTATCTTGTTTATCCTGTTCAGTGTGTCACTGATTGTAGACCGAAGCCCGCTGCTGTTGTTGTCGGGTTTAACCGCCATTGCGGCAGTACTTTTACTGATTTTCCGTGACACTATACTGGGCTTTGTGGCTGGTATTCAGATAACCGCTAACCGCTTATTCAAAAACGGTGACTGGATTCAGGTTGATAAATTTAACGTCGACGGGGAAATCATTGAATTAGGCCTGACCAACGTAAAAGTGCGCAACTGGGACAACACCATATCCACATTGCCTACGTACACGCTGACCAACGAAGCCATTAAAAACTGGCGGGGCATGCAGGAGTCAGGCGGACGCCGAATCAAGCGCGCGATTTACATCGATATGCATTCGGTAAAACTGTACGACAACGAGAGCCTGAAGAAGGTCGCAAAGATTCGTTTTATTGCTGCGTATATCGACAGCAAAATTAAAGAGCTGCAGCAATACCATCAGGACAACTCAATTGACGAAAATGACTTACTCAACCGCCGTGCGCTAACCAACATTGGTACGTTTCGGGCTTATCTGGAAGCTTATCTGGCCAAGCACCCGAAGATTAACCACGACATGACACTGATGGTACGTCAGCTTCCCCCCAATGAACTGGGACTGCCACTGGAAATCTACTGTTTTTGCAGCGACAAGGCCTGGGTAAATTATGAAAAAGTGCAGGCTGACATTTTCGACCATATCATGGCCATGCTGCCGCTGTTTGAACTCAGGGCGTATCAGCGTGATTCGCATTTAGAGGCATTAACTGCGAGAAAGGAATAGGGATTCATACTGGTAACGTCCCTATTGGTCAGGAGCGGTCATTAGCGATCGTAACAAAAGGGTGTTATTTACTGTAACGTATATCCCTGCGTGAGCCTTTTCCCTCTTTATCCTGTGTAAGGAGATAGTATTGGGAAACTCCTGCCTCAACTGAATGAAAATCAGAAATACAGCTTGGTTCGAAGATTTTAAGACTAAGCAATTTAAGCACGTGTGCTTTTTCTCCTCTAGCTCTTTACTATCAATTTTGATGCAAACTTTCAGGTAATCCGAAATGTAACCGATGTTGAATAAAGCGATCAAAATCCTTTTGTGATTTGCATTTAACAGATCCCCCTTCTATAAGCGGTTTTTTGTCATCTTGAATGGGAAAATGCCTATCCGAGAGCAGCATGGTTTTGTTACTGCTCAGCAGCGCAGATAGCTTTCCTTTTAACCCATTGCAATCAACTTCAATGATTATGTCGTCCAATAGCTTTTCATCGGACGTTGACTGATTAGATTCGAGAGGTCTGGAAAGTAGAGGGTTTTGTTTGCGGTTCAAATAATTTTGGACCTCAGTATTAGCCTGGGCTTCTAAGTCTATTATTTGTTCTTGAGCTAAATGACGACGTGTAAGGCGCATAATGTCGAGTGATGATTCATCAGCTAATTGATCTCGTTCATTCCTCAAAGAAGGCTTTGGGGAAGGAACTGGTAGTATGGAATCCGCAAACTCGTTTGTCTCCTGTCCGCTTTGAAAAGACTGCTGGCTGCTATCATTTTTTTCAATTTCTTCAGTTTTATGACGGTGCCCTGGCTCTAACCTATCCACTGTACTATTCATAATGGGAGTCGCAGGCTGAGATTTCAAAGGGGAGATGAGCATGGCTTCAATTACTAGCACAGGTTCATTAACTTTATGAGGTGTCATGAAGTTAGAGCCGAAGATAAATACTGCAATCACAGCACTATGGCAAAATACAGATAACATCGCAAAGCGTAATCCACCCGCACTATATACCTTTGACTTTGCCGGTTTTAAACGCTCTTCCTTTTGCTCAATTAATCCAGATTGAATGTAATGTTCAATCAATGGCAACATTCCGTGTTAGTCCTTTCATTAATTGAACGAAGCTAGAATAGAAAGTTCAATATAATTACTTAGAGGTCATGAACGACCAACTGCTCCTCAGGATTTTGAAACATTTTTATAAAAAGCTGCCATCTCTTTCCTCAGAGACTCTTCATCTATACTTTTTTCTTAAGAAACTTGAGCAAGTTAAGCTTTGGATTCGGTATCTGGATAGTCATAAACCACTAAAACGAAATACGTTCTACCCAGTTAAAATACTGAAGTGACCAAATTCACTATGCCACTACACTTGTTACCCCATTTTGCAGTGAATTCATGCTCACCTCCGATTATCGCTTTTCTCTGTTATGTATAATACGCCCTAAATTTCGCATAAAGTCCTAATATGGTTACTCCAATAGGTTAAAAGGCACTTAATGTAACCAGAAAAGGACTTTATAGTGAAAGGAATGACGGTTAAAGCATTAGCAGAAGAGAGCAGCTCGACATCATGATTGCTATATTAATGGCATTAGATCTCATGCAGCAGATTGATCTATTTCTCCATTACAGTTGGCCAAACTGCAAGGAAAGAAGAGGCAGAGAGCCTCAGGACAGCGCCGTAACAAAGATGGAAAACACAAGAATGGTAATGGAAGTCATTACAGTAACATACCGAGACGGTGTTGTTGGTGCGGTGAGTTTTGACACTGAAAAGGGACTTGGGTCATTTAAATATGATCCAGGCTTCATAAAAAAAGCGCGATACTTGAAATATCGCGCTTTTTTGTTTGGTTTGCGTGGCTATACGATGAGGTAACCCAGCACCAAACACACTACCAGGCCAGATACACCCAGGTAGCCCATTTCGATTCTCTCGTGCAACGCTTCACTGCCTTCTTTGCTGCTCATGAAGCCCATTACGATGCTGCTTAAACCCAAAGTAAAAGCTACTAACGCAACACCAAATAAAATTGCATCAATCCATTCACTCATAATCTTATGTACCTTAACCAAAATCTGCGCGTATTATGCACTAACCAAAGAAAAATGAACATGCAGAATCTCAATAATCCACTGAATATTGATTATGGTCAAAAACACCAACTATTAGTCAATACAGCATAATCCTAGTGAGCGACACGTAACAGGAACACATCGACAACTCCCAACCCACTGATAAATATAACATTTAAAAGTTGGCCCAAGTGCTGCAACAGCGGTAACAAATGTATTACGGCTGTTGACTAAAACAGCTCAGCTATTCATTGCACGAAGAGGATCCAAATGAAAACACTCGCACTTTCTACTCTGTTTGCCGCAAGCCTGTGTGCACTGCCTGCCGTTGCCCACGTTGAAGTGGATAACCAATGTAATACCCAGCTACACGGTTCCATTAGTTACCAGCATGGCGATCTGACGGTTACTACGCAGGATGGCGATACCGTGCTCATTACTCCCGCGCATGAATTATTTATCGATGGCGACAAAGTCGACCTGTCTGACGAAGAACAACGCTGGGTAAGTGACTACTACACCAACATTGAAACCGCTATCCCAATGACCGTGCAAATTGCTACCGAAGGCCTGCACGTTGCCAGCTATGCGGTTACCGAAGTATTTTCAGAAATGCTGGGGACCGATAATGAAATGGTTCAGGAGTTTGATGTCTTCTTTACCGATCTGAAAGCTGAACTGGATACCCGGTTTTACGCTGCTGATGGCAGCTACCAGTTTCATTCTGAAGGTCTGAACGGCAATAACTGGATAGACGATGCCTGGGAAGAAGAGTTTGAGTCTCGTGTTGAAAGCCTGGTCGAAAAATCCATGGGTCACATGTTAATGGCCATTGGCCGCCAAATGTTGTTCGAAGATGGTGATATGGAAGATTTCGCTACGCGTATGGACAACTTCGGCGCGACCATTGAACAGCGCGTCGGTGATAAGGCTGAAGCCCTTGAGCACAAGGCCGACGAGCTTTGTTCAGTGCTGGCTAAAGCGGACTATGCTGAAACCCGTATGCAGAAACATATTTCTGGTCTGGGCGGTTTAGACTTGCTGGAAATCAACAGCGACTACAGCATGCAAAAGTAATCGCCCCCTTGTAAACCCGAATGCATGATAGACTCGTAAACACAGAATTCTCTTCTTTTTACGAGCGCTATCATGCAAAACAAGCTCTTACTGTGCGGTTGTGGCTGGCTTGGCGGTTATGCCGCTGAACACTTCAAATCAGACTTTGCCATAACCGGCACCACGCGCAGCGACTCCAAAGCTCAGCAACTGGCCAGTCAGGGGATCCAACCCTTATTGTTTGGCCTGGGACAACCACTGGATGCACTCATTGAAGCGGCTAACAACAGTGTGGTTATCCTTAATATTCCACCGGGCAGACGCAACCCGGATCTCAGCGATTTCACCCACTCCATGTATGAATTGATCACCGAGTTATTTACCCGGGCCACGCCAGCATTAGTGGTGTTCATCAGTACCACATCGGTATATGGCGACAGCGAAGGGGTGATTACCGAATCTTCCCCGGTAGCCCCCGTCACAGCCTCAGGAAAAGCCCATGTGGGCATAGAACAGCATTTGCTGGATACCGCGCCACACAACAGCTACGTATTGCGTCTGGCGGGATTAGTTGGCCCTGACAGGCATCCGGTAAATACATTAGCAGGACGAACGCTGAGTGGCGCAGATCAGGTCGTTAATCTGGTTCACATTGAAGATGTGTTGCGCACAATTGAAGCGTTGATTAAGCAACAACCGAATAAACGCATTTTGCACTTATGCAGCCAAGACCATCCCAAACGAGGCCTGTATTACCCTGAAATGGCAAAACGCAGGGAGTTAGCGCCTATTCATTTTTCAGAACAGCCGAATGAGCATAACGATGGTGAGGGAAAGCACATAGATGCCAGCGAAACACTGGCTGAACTATCGCTTCGTTTGAGTTACCCCAGTCCCTGGGATATGTAGAGACTGACAAGGGCAAGGACTGCCCCTGCCCTCTTCATTCTATATCCAGCTTCAGCCGAATAGGGTGATGCCGAAGTACTTCACCGCGACGGTGTTAATGAAAATCAATGCCAGAATAAGCGGGATAAAAGTACCTACTGAAATATCCACATAGCGTTCAAACCAGCTGCCCTTGTAGTTGGGTGAGCCTGTTTCCAGCGCTTTATGCAGGTTGTGGCGCTTCCAACGGTAGCTAACAAACAAACAAATCAGCAGTCCGTTCAGAGGCAGAATCGTGTCATAAAACACATCGTACACGATATCGAAGAACGACTTAGGCGCGCCCGCATAGCTGGTGAATTCAGTAAAGAAAGTCACAAAACCAAACGAGAGTGCACAGAACACTGAAAAGACCACCAGCAAAATACCCAGAATAACCAGAGCACGTGGGCGGCTGTAATCTTTCTCGTCCATTAACGCGGCAACCGGTACTTCAAAAATAGACACCAGAGACGTAATGGCCGCAAAGAACACCAACAGGAAGAATATACTAGCCACCAGCGACGCACCAAAGAAACCAATACTGGTTTGCAGTGCCAGGAAAATCTTCGGCAGGAAAGTAAATATCATGCCAATAGAAGACTCACTTAATTCTGCAGGATTCGTGTTCGGGTTGAATGAGAAGATTGCAGGCAGAATCATCAAACCCGCTGTAAACGCCACAGCCGTGTCGGTTAACGCCACCAGCTTAGCTGACTGCGGTACATCGGCATTTTTATCGATGTAACTGCCATAGGTGATCATGATGCCCATACCCAGACTCAACGAGAAGAATGCCTGAGACAATGCACCGTTAATTACCGAGGCGTTAATTTTACTGAAGTCCGGTACCAGATAGAAACTTACACCGGCCATGGCATTGTCCTGAGTCAGAACAAAAATCACCAGCAGCACCAGCATCACAAAGAGTGCGGGCATCAGCAGCTTCGCGGCTTTTTCGATACCTTGCTTTACCCCGCCCTGCAGGATCAGGTACACGATACCCAATACAACCGCCATGTAGATAAATAATGTGGGGGAGTTTATAAAGGTGCCGAAGGTGTCTGGATTGGCCAGTAGTTCAAGGTTTCCGGTCACAGCTTCAAACAGATACCCAAAAATCCACACCGTGATCACCAGGTAAAACACCGCGATCATAAACGGGGTAATAATGGACAACCAGCCTGCCAGTTTCCATTGCGGAGCGTTGTCTGTCAGCTTTGCGTAAGCACCCAACGGGTCTTTCTTGGCGTAACGACCGACTGACATTTCCGCCATCATCACGGGCAAACATATTGCGGCCACAAAAATAGCGTACATTAACAAGAAAGCGCCGCCACCATTTTTTGCTGCGCCCACTGGAAACCCAACCAGGTTACCAATACCCACTGCAGACCCTGCTGCAGCCAAAATAAATCCGATGCGCGATCCGAACTGTTCTCTGGCCCCGCTCATACCCATTTCCTCATAGTGATTCTTATTTTTTTTAATATCGGGGAAACCGTGATTGGTAGCTTTTTTCTTGTCGTTAGCTTACCTGGCCCCTGGATCCGAATTCGCCATGGTATCAATACCTTTGCCAAATGTCTTGAATTTAGGCGCGTCAGGCTTGCTGCCCGACGCGATTTTTATTACCAGGGAATGGATTTTCCTGCCCAGTCAATAAAATAAGGGCTTTCAGAGGTGTTTGCCTGCTCGATTACCGCCAGCAATTGGGCTGCAGTGTAAGCTGGCGTGAACAGTTTTTCCGGTCTCACATTGCGCTGAAACGGTTTCGACAACGACGAGTCTACTGTTCCGGGATGGTAGCAAATCAAGCTTGTATGCTTTGCTCTGCGAGCATATTCAACGCTCGCGGTCTTTACAAACATATTTAAAGCGGCCTTGGAGGCACGGTAGCCATACCACCCGCCTAACCGGTTGTCGCTAATGCTGCCCACCCTGGCACTCAGTACACTTACGGTTGAACCACCTTGTGCCAAGTGCCCTACCAGCAATTTAACCCACAGCGAGGGTCCGATAGTGTTCACCTGGAAGTAATGCTGCATGGCCTCGGCAGATACATCCTCCAGGCGTTTTTCCGGCGTAACGTTGTCATCGTGCAGCACGCCGGTAGCAATGACTGCGTGGGTAAAAGCCGTGCCCTTGGCCTTACAGGCAGATAACCAGTTAGTAATTGCGGTTTCATTTACTGTGTCCAACTGCACAGGCACAACTTGTTTTCGCTTGGCTCCTGTGTAGTGACTTCGAGATACGGCATACACCACTGCACTGCTGTATTGTTCGCAAAATGCCTCAACCACAGCCTGACCAATTGCGCCATTTGCGCCAACCACCAATATATTCATCGTTTTTTCAGCTCACATTGTTCGCAGCGCTTTTGTCCGGTTAGCCAATACGACACTTTATAGCGATGCCGGGCAAACCGCGTGTAGCACCAGTCGGCAATAGGCTTCAACAGCGGCCAGCGTGTAGGTGCATACAACCAGCCTTTTCCCACCAGCTTCCAGGCCTGGTAAGTAACATCAAGGCCATCAATCATGCTGCCATCGTCGCGCATGGCGTGAATGCGGTTATTCAGCGCATGCCAGTCAAGCGTTGGATAGCGCGAACTGAAATCTGCTGCAGTAATGTCTTCAAAGGCCAGCTTACTTGCGGTGTTTAACCGCATCAGATGACGCATTTCAAACAGGCAAAGCGGACAGGCGCCGTCATAAAAAACGGTCAATTTGGGCGTGTGTGTCGTATTCATACCACTATTACGGTGGAATTTGTGGGTTGGATGACTTGAAGAAACCACTTTTCGCCTCCACACTGCAAGCATTAGCACTTTTGGAGCAATATTATGTCTAACACGGCGTCAGCCACCCTGGCCGGAGGGTGTTTTTGGTGTATCGAATCCGCATTCAATCAGGTACAAGGTATTGAACTGGCTACGTCTGGTTATGCCGGTGGCGAGGTCGATTCACCCACTTACGAACAGGTTTGTAAGGGTGATACGGGCCACGCAGAAGTGGTCAGGCTTACCTATTATCCCGATCAAATCAGCTACCGCGAGATTCTGGAAATCTTTTTCGCGC